>JBFYUV010000088.1:0-5010 GCA_041299865.1 Chloroflexota bacterium | reverse complement strand
GAGGGGGCGGCCATCGACCTGATCAGGGCGAGCGGTCTGCAGGTGGGGACCCGTGGCAGCGCCTACGACGCCTCGGTGCCTGCATGCTCGGTCATCAGTTCCGATCCAGTGGCCGGCACTGTGGTCGATCCGGCTGTCACTCCCGTGAGCTACGTGCTGAGCGCGGGACCGGCTCCGCAGACCGGGCAGCCAGCGCCGGAGCCATGCCCGACGCCCAAGCCGACGCCCACCCCCAAGCCGTCCCCCACGCCCAAGCCATCGCCGACGCCGAAGCCCACGCCGTGGCCGACGCCGCCCGGGGTCAAGGGCGTGGATGTCAGCCACTGGAACGGGGCCCCGAACTTCTACTCGCTGCGCGGCCACGGCATGGAGTTCGTCTTCTCGAAGGCCTCCCAGGGCACGTGGCTCCAGGACGAGACCTTCCTGCGCAACACGCAGGAGGCACGTGCGGCCGGCCTGCTGCCGGGCGCCTACCACTTCTTCGACTACAACAAGGGTGGCAAGGAACAAGCGAAGCACTTCCTGGCCACGCTGCAGAACACGGTGGGCCTCAGCGGACTGCTACCGCTGGTCATCGATGTGGAGACCCTCAAGTCGCTCGGGACGCCCAACCCGACCCTGGCCCGGACCCGCCTGCACGCCCTCGTCGACGAGCTCTACCGCCAGACCGGCCGCTACCCGATGATCTACACGAGCCGCGAGATGTGGAAGCGCGTCGTCGGCGAGCCCGATGAGTTCGGCGCCTACCCGCTCTGGGTGGCGTGCTGGAAATGCGACAACGTCCACCTGCCCAAGGGCTGGTCCGACTGGGACTTCTGGCAGGTCGGCCTGTTCCGATTCCCGGACGTCACGAGCCTGGACGGCAACACGTACCGCTCGAGTCAACAGAAGCTGCGAAAGGAAGCCCAGCGGGACATGCGCCTCAACAAGGGCGCGGAGTGGTCGGCCAGCACGGTCGCACAGGCTGACCTCTCCCGCTACGACGGCACGGACGTGCGCGTCGCCCTGGACGACGGCGGCTTCGGCCCGTGGACGCCATTCCAGCACCCCTACCCGGTGCAGCTCGGCGACCGGCAAGGACCACGCAACGTGCTCCTGCAACTGCGGAGCGTCCGCGGGGTGCCGTCAACGGTGATCAGCGACGCGATCTCGCTCGATTCCGTGCCGCCGAAGGTCAAGGGGCCGTGGATCGCCATGGGCTCCGGTGGGCGGCTCGGCCGTGACGCTGACCGGATCCCGGTGACGGCCAAGATCGAGGCCACTGACGCCACGTCGGGTCTCGAGTCATCGCGCGTCGAGGCCCGCTGCGGGGCTCGCCGCGCCAGTCGCACCCGGCAGGCACAGGCAGCCGAGCTGAGCATGAACATCGACCGCACCGGATGCACCGTCACCGGCATCGCCACCGACAAGGTCGGCCACACCGGCAGCTCGTCACTCAGCCCGCGCGTCCAGCTCAGGGACGTGCGCGAGCGCTCCCGCGACTTCTCCTTCAAGGGTGACTGGAAGACGGTCAGGATGAAGAGCGCGATCGGCAGGACCCTGACGCAGGCCTCGGCGCGCGGGGCCCGCATGCGGCTGCCGTTCGAGGGCGCTCAGTACGCCATCGTGACGCGACGCGGACCAACTGGCGGCCTGCTCGACGTCCTCGTCGATGGCAAGCAGGTCGCGACCCTCGACCTCTACTCGAAGAAGTCTGACAGCCGTCGCGTCGTCCACGTCGGCAGCGTGTCCAAGCGCAAGCACGTGCTGGAGCTGCGCCCGACCGGGACGAGCAACCCGGCCTCGACCGGCACGACCGTCTGGCTCGACGCGGTCCTGGTGCTCGACCGGCAGAAGTAACGCCAATACGAGGCGGGGCGGTCCTGTGCGACCGACCGGCCTCAATCTGCGCCGGCTGAGCGCTCCCCTGCCCCTGAGTCAGCCCCGTCCGACAGTTCGGCCCTGTCCGTTCAGCCCCGTCCGACTGTCCGGCCAACGTCCTCCTCGCCGCCCTCGAGCAGCCAGGGGCGGTCGTTGAACGCCTCTGACAGCGTGCGCCCGAACCAGCCGGGCGGTTCGCGGTCCTCGACGCCCACCAACAGCGCCTCCAGCCGCTCCTGGACGACGTCGGTCATCTCCCGGGCACCGGCCTTGTCACGGGCGAAGTCGTCGGGATGGACCGGCTCGCCGATGCGGATGTCCACGCGGCTACCGATGTGCACCCACCGCGTGCCGATGATCGCGGTGGGCACGATGGGCGCCTTCGACATCCGCGAGAAGTGCGCCAGGCCCGTCTCGAGCGGCAGGATCTGGCCCTCGTGATCGCTGAGGCGGCCCTCGCCCGCGATGGCCAGGCATCCACCGGTCTTGAGGACAGCGACGGCCCGGCGCGTGACATCGATGACATCGGCGGCAGCGGGCATGAAGGGCACCCCGCGTCTTGTCCAGGTGATGACGTGGTTGCGGATACCGGTGCCCATGTCCTGCTCACGCGGCCCGAAGATGAAGAGCTGCCGGTCGCGGTCCGGCCAGTGGGCAGCGAGGAAGACGGGATCGAGCCACGACGGATGGTTGAAGCAGATGATGTACGGGCCGCCCGAGGGCAGGCGTTCGACGCCGTGGATGCTGGTGCGCACGTAGGCGCTGACGAGCACCTTGAGGAAGAGCCGCACCGTGTGGTAGCGCAGCGGGCCAGGAACCACCGGTGTGGCGCTCATGCGGGTGACTCTAGTCTCGCGCCGGCTCGGCCGCGTCGGCGTCCTAGACCCGCAGGGAGCCGGCCCTGGTGACGATGGGCGCCTCGCGTCCCAGCAGGGCGACCCGGGGCAGCTCCACGCTCGGTGCGACACCTGAATCGAGCCGGTCGGCCTCCTCGATGAAGAGCGGCACGAGTCCCGGGTCGAACTGCTGACCGGAGTGCTTGCGCAGCTCATCGAAGGCCTCTTCAACGGAGCGGGCGGCGCGGTAGGGGCGGCCGCGGACGATGGCGTCGAAGGCATCGGCGAGGGCCACGATGCGAGCGCCCAGCGGGATCTGCTCACCCTTGAGGCCGTCCGGGTAGCCGCTGCCGTCCCAGCGCTCGTGGTGGTGGCGGATGATGGGCGTGAAGTCGCGCGACATGCGCAGCGGGTCACAGATGCGCTCCCCGATCTCGGGGTGCTCGCGCATGATGCGGAACTCCTCGTCCGTCAGCGGGCCCGGCTTGTGGAGGACATGCTCCGCGATGCCGATCTTGCCGATGTCGTGGAGCAGGGCGCCGTAGGCGACACCCTCCAGCGCGCCGTCGCGCAGGCCGACATAGGCCGCCAGGCGCGCCGAGCGGTAGGCCAGGTAGCGGCAGTGGTCCTTGAGCCCGAGGTCCTTGGCCTCGACCGCGTTGGCCAGGGCGACCACGATGTCGTGCGCCTGCTCCATGCGCCGGATGACCTCGCGGGTCCGAAAGGAGCTGCGCAGGCGAGCCAAGAGCTCGACCTGCTGGAAGGGCTTGGTGACGAAATCGTCGGCGCCGGCGTCCAGGGCGGCGACCATGTCCGAGGTGGAGGTGTGGGCCGTGAGCACGATGATGGGGAGCGTGACGGTGCGGTGGTCGGCCCGCAGTCGCCGACAGATCTCCAGCCCGTCCATGCCCGGCAGGGTGAGGTCGAGGATGACCATGTCCGGCTGGTGCTCGGCCACCGCGCGCAGTCCGTTGACGCCATCGGCTACGGCGATGACACCGTAGCCAGCGTCCTCGAGGATGCGACCCAGGACACGCCTGACGGCCGCGTCATCCTCGATGATGGCCACGCGGGGACGCACGGTACCCAAGTGGGCAGTGTGGTCCAAGACTCTCCCTCCACGGCGCCACGACGACTTGACGCGGGTCGGGCTGGAGTATACGCGCCGGTGCGTTCTGTCACCGGGTTGCGGCGCGCCGGCGCGGATGGTGACGCGGCGCAAGGGCCATCGGCGGCCAGGTGGTAGCGTTCGAACATGATCGGTCTGCTCTCGGTCGTGCGTGCCGGGCTCGCGTCTGCCAGGCTCGCCGCCGCCCACAGTCGCGCTGCGGCTGCCACGCGTGCTACCGCTCCCAGGCTCGCCGCCGCGCTGGTACTGGCGCTGGCCCTGCTGACGCTCGCGAGCCTTGCGCCGGTGGCGATGCTCGGGTCGATGCCCCTGGCCCCCACGGTCGCCCTGGCCCAGGACAAGCCGCCGCTCGACGATCCGGCCGTTCCGGTCCGGATCACGGTGCCCAGCCTCGGCGTCGACCTGCCGGTGCTCTCGAGCGAGCGGAACGTGCCCGGGAACGTGCGCGACTACCCGCTCTGCGATGTGGCCCAGTACTGGACGCGCTATGACCTGCCCGGCGCCCCGGGCACGACCTGGATCTACGCCCACGCCCAGCCGGGCATGTTCCTGCCGCTGCTGCTGGAGGCGGAGTCCACGTCGGGCGAGGGCCTGCTGGGCGAGATGGTGACAGTGCAGTTGAAGGACGGGCGCCTGCTGCGCTATCGCATCGTCGAGGTCAAGCAGCACGCCTACAACCGCCGCCTCGCCCTGCGCGCCCGCCCCAGTCAGCAACGACTCATCCTGCAGACCAGCGAGGGGCCGCCGGGCACCATCCCCAAGCTGCAGGTGGCCGCCAACCTCATCGGCGCCACGTACACGGACGAGGCAGCGCCGAAGGCCCAGCCGCGCGCCTGCTGGCAGCCCCGCCCGCGCCCCACGAACGGCGGCAAGCCCGGGCGCAACGGAACGGCACGGCCGACTCCCGAGGCGTCACCCGGAACCACGGCGGCGGGTGGCACCAGCGAGGCAGCATCACTGGCCCTGGGGGGAGGCGCCGTGCTCATCGGCGCCACGATCGTGGCCATCTACCTGGTCCGGCGCCCACCTTCCGACCGACGGCAGCCGCCCCGGCCGTAGGACTGGCGCCGCCCCGGCCGTAGGACTGGCGCCGCCCCGCCACGAACGTTCGCCGCCGTTCGATCGCTGCCGACGATCGCCGCCACGGTCCCATTGTCACGTGGTGGCAGATCTCGACCAGATGAC
>JBFYUV010000087.1:0-6758 GCA_041299865.1 Chloroflexota bacterium | reverse complement strand
CACGCCGCCGTATCGCTCGATGACGGCGCTGATCCAGGCGGCCTCAGCGGGACGCTCGGCGGGGCTGACGTCATCCTCGGCGCGTGGCAGCCGCACCATCAGCAGCCAGGTGACCACGCCGCCGGCCGCCAGGCCGACCAGGAGGACCCACAGCACCCAGGCCTCGATCATGCAGGGCAGCATATCGTGCCCGCGCCCGTGCAGGCCTCGCGGCGAGGTGCGGCCCTCACCCGGGCCTCGCGGCGACGTGCGGCCCCCACCCGGGCCTCGGCTATCCTTCCCGGGTGCCGCCCGCGCTCATCGACGTCATCCCGCCATCGGGCATCCCGGTCGGCCCCCTGACCGTCGGGTTCTACGGCGTCAGCTTCGTCGTGGCCGTCATCGTCATGATCCTCGTCAGCCAGTCGGAGGCCCGGCGCAAGGGCCTTGATCCCGGGCTCGTGACGAGCGCCATCATCGTGGTGGCGATCTGCGCCATCATCGGGGCGCGCCTCTACCACGTCATCGACGACTGGCACCTGTACGCGGATGATCCGGTGCGAGCCCTCCTGCCGCCCTACGCAGGCCTGGGGCTCTACGGCGGCATCATCGGCGCGACGGTCGGCATCTGGATCTTCCTGCGCGGGCGCGACATCCCCTTCTGGCGGGCGCTGGACATCGTCGTCCCCGGCACACTCCTCGCCCAGGGCATCGCCCGCTGGGGCAACTTCTTCAACCAGGAGCTCTACGGCCCCCCGACGGACCTGCCCTGGGCCATCGCCATCGATTGTCAGCACCGCATCAGCCCCTGGCTCTGCCCCGGCGACCCGTACCTGCCGGCTGGCACGGAGGGCGTGGCCTTGACGACCGGCTTCCAGCCACTGTTCTTCTACGAGTCGGTGCTCACCATCAGCGGTGGGCTGCTGGCCCTGCTGCTCTCCCGGCGCTACGGCCGGTACCTGCGGGACGGTGACCTGGCGTCGTTCTGGATGATCTGGTACGGCAGCGTGCGCCTGGTCCTGGAATCCTTCCGCCAGGGCTGGAACTGGACCATCCTGGGTGTGCCCACGGCCGTGCTCATCGGCGTCGTCCTCATCGTGGCCGGCGTGGCCACCATCGCCTGGCGCCACCGCCGGCCGGCGGACCCGGGCGCTGCGACGGTCACGCCTGCCGGGTAGGCTGCCGCTCCGGCCGGTCAGGGACCGACTGTGGCCGGCTGCTCGTAGAAGGCGATGAGCTGGATAGGCCCGCGGGCGTTGTTGCCGTTGAGGACGACGAAGTCCTCCAGGCCGTTGCCGTCGTAGTCGATGGCCACCGCTTCGTCGCCCCGACCGGTAGCCGCCTGCGGGATGGCCAGCGACGACCAGGCCGACCCGCCATCACGGTTGATGAGCATGACGTCGTCGATGTTGCGCTCGCCGTTGGCGCGCACGATGTAGAGGTCGTCCCGGCCGTCACCGTTGGCGTCACCGCCGCTGATGGCGCGCCCGTAGGTCAGCCGGCGCTCGTAGACGGGCCGGAAGCGTCCACCGACAAGGTGGCTGACGCGCAGCCTCGCGGGCGACAGCTGCACGAGGTCCAGCTTGGCATCACCATCGAGGTCGACGAGCTCGGCGTCGATCTCGCCGATCGACCGCACGCGCATCTGGCGTGTCACCTCCACCAGGCCGCGGGGCGTGTTGCGGTAGAGGCGCGTGCCCTGCTGGCGGGGGGCCTGCAGCCCGCCCGTGACGAGGAGCAGGTCCTCGCGGCCGTCCCCGTCGTAGTCGGCATCCTGCACCGCCAGCGAGCCAAGGCGGGCAGCGAAGCCGGTCCGCGGCCGGCTCACGAACAGGCCGTCACCCTGCGTTCGCATGAGTCGGCTCAGGGATGGCAGCCCATCGACACGGGTCGGCGAGTTGGTGACCACGAGGTCCACGACATCACTGTCCTCGCTCTCGAGGAAGACAGCTCGGCGACCACGGCCAGTGGGGTCGGAGAGCCCGTGCTCCACGGCCACCTGCCTCGGAGCCGGGCCGCCGGGATCAAGCCAGAGCTCGTTGGACTTGAGGCCGGAGCCACGCTTGCCGCCGACGGCGCAGTAGAGGTCCGGCAGGCCGCTGCCGTCCACGTCGGCCGCCGTGCAGCCGTGACGATCGATGTCAGGAGGATCCATGGGGGCGTGGTCAACGAGGCCGCCGTCCCGGGCGAGCACGAGGCGGCCCCCACGGCCGTGCCGGCCGATGAAGAGGTCGTCAGCGCCGTCGCCGTCGAAGTCGGCCACGACCGCCCCGTAGGTGGCCGTCTGCTCGGCGATGCCGGCCTCCTCCGCCATGTCACGCGCCACGAGCCGTGCGTCAGGCCGAGCGGTGGGCAGCCCGCTCGAGCCGCGCTTGGGCGTGGCCTTGGCCTTGGCCCGGCTCCGGGGCCGGTCCTTGCCGCTCCTGCGGGCTGCCAGGTTCGTCGTGGGTGCCGCGGACGTCCGGTCGTCCTGTCCGGACCCGGCCACCCCTGCGGCCAGCGTGCCGGTCTCCTGGCTGGCCAGCTCGTCGGCGGGTGGCGGCTGCGGGCTCGGTTCGCTGCTGCCGAAGATCCCGGACTGGGCCGGCAGGCAGACGCGGGCCGTGCTCGACAGCAGGCCGGATCGGCCGACGGCCCAGCCATCGGTATCGAGCGAGCCGGCGACGTCGTGCAGCTCGGTGCCGCCCTCAGGACCCGCGACCTCGTTCCAGGCCTGTCCGTCCCACCATGCGGCGACGGCCTCGTGGCTCTCCAGCGCCGACTCCCAGGCCGCTCCGACCACCCAGATGCCGCCGGTCCGAGGGGCGGCCACCGCCGTGAGCACGACCTCCGGAGATCCGAAATCGGGGGCTTCCACGCGTGTCCAGGTCCGGCCATCCCAGCGCAGCACCAGCGGCAGGGTGCTGCCGCCCACGTGCTGGTAGCCCACGGCCCAGGCGTCGTCGGCGGCGCTGGCGACGACATCGGCGAGGACCGCCTCACCGCGCAGGTGGGGAGCCTTGATGCGCGTCCAGCGGGCGTCGTCGCGCCGGTAGATGACGGGGCCGATCTCCGTGCCCGGGCCGCCGTGGCCGACGACCCACAGGCCGCCGCGGCCGTCCGGCGCCACGCCCGTCAGGCTGACTGACTCACGCTTCCCGGTGCGCGGGCTGACATACACCCAGCGCGTGCGATCTCGGCGCGCCGCGATGGGCTCGCTGCCGCCGGCAGCGGTCATGCGATAGCCCACCGCCAGGGGATTGGCCCCGGTCATGGCCACGTCGGTGAAGAGCGACGCCAATGAGGTGTTCGGCCGGGGACGATCGATGCCCCAGGCTCGGCCGTTCCAGCGCATCGCCAGCGGCATGGTCTGCCCACCGATGGTCGTGAAGCCCACCGCCCAGGCGGTCCCACCGTCAGCGGCGGTCACGGCGACGAGGCCGTCCTCCACGCCGGGGCTGGAGGCTGTCACCCGCTCCCACGCGTCACCGGCGTTGTAGACGGACGCCGGCCGCCGCTGTCCGAAGTCGTCGTCCTCGCCGGCCCGGCTGAAGCCGACGGCCAGGGCACCACGGCTGGTGAGGGCCACGCCATGCAGCGCCAGCGCGGCCTTCGAGTCCGTGTCGCCGAAGCCCGATGTGCACGCCACGGCGGCGGCTGGCTCCACGAGGATCGCGGTCTCGTCGCCCTGCGCGGCCACGACGGCGCCGCCGGCCCAGGTGGCTGGCAGGTCCGCGAGCAGCAGGAGCGTGAGGCCGAGCGCCACCAGCGAGAGGCGCACGGTCACGGGACGATCAGGCATCGACAGTCGAGATTAGACCGCACCGCACTTCTCCGCACCCGGGGTCGGTAGTACGGTCCCGTGGCGCTCCGGCAGTACCCCGGACCGCCGGGATCCGGCCGATCACGAGGGGAAGGCAGCCAGCAGCTGCACCGGGCCCGCCTTCTGGCGGCCGTTGAGGACGACGAAGTCGGTGCGGCCGTTGCGGTCGTGGTCGAGGGCGATGACGTCGTCAGCCAGGCCCTCCGCGGTCTGGGGGATGCGGACCGAGGTGAAGGCGCGCCCACCGCGCTTGCTGAGCAGCAGCAGGTCCTTGCGATTCCGGTCGTCGTCGCCGGAGGCGATGTAGACGTCCGCGCGGCCGTCGCCATCGACGTCGCCGGCGGCCACGGCCACCGCCGCCGAGAGGCGAGCCTCGAAGCTGCGGCGGTAGCCCGACTTCGTGGCCCGGCTCACGCGCAGCAGGCTCGGCGCCACCTGGATGAGATCCTGCCGGCCGTCGCCATCCACGTCCGCGAAGGCGACGCCGATGTCCCCGATGGGTGAGATCCCCTGGGCGCGTGTGCGGTCCACCAGTCGGCCGGCACGGTTGACCATGAGGCGCAGGCCGGCTGGCCGTCCGGCGAAGTCGTAGGCCGTGCAGTAGGCGAGGTCCTGGTCGCCGTCGCCATCGACGTCGCCGACCTTCACGCAGAGCGTCCCGTGCGTGCCGTCAAGGCCAACCCCTGGCGCCGGGACGAACGTGCCCTTCGCATTGCGGTAGAAGCGATTGCTGCCCGGCAGCCCGTCTTCCCGGTCGGGCGCGTTGCCGATGAAGACGTCTGGCCAGGCGTCCTTGTCGAGTCGGATGAAGGCCACGTGCCGGCCTCGTCCCAGTGGATCCGAGATGCCCAGGGCCCCGCGGACGAGGCGGCCACCGGGCTTGTCCACGGCCAGGGACAGCTCGTTCCGCCGGATGGATTTGCCGCGCTGGGCGCCGACCGAGCAGAGGATGTCCTGGTTGCCGTCACGGTCCACGTCGGCATGGTCACAGCCATGGCGGTCCACGGGGCTGAAGGCCTCGCTCGGTGCGTCGCTGAAGCCGCCCGGACCGTTCAGGGCGAGGCGTGGCAGGGTGCCGCCGTGACGGCTGTAGAAGACGTCCTGGTAGCCGTTGCCGTCGAGGTCGGCGCTGAAGCCGCCGAACGTCTCGGTCACCTGTGCCAGGCCCGTGGCCGCGGCGCGATCCTCGATGATGAAGCCCTGCGGCGGCACGGGTTTGCCCAGCCGTTGGACCTTGGCGTCGGCGGGCACGAAGGCCCCGCGGTCCGCCGGCGGACCGCCATGCCAGTCCTCGGCGGCGTCCGAGCGGACGGTCCGGCGCCTGGCCTGGATGCGGCTGACCTTCATGCGGCTGCCCTTCCCGTCGCCCGCCCTTGCCGTCCCCGTACCCGTGGCGCAGGTCTCCATGATCAGCAGGGAGGCCGCCACGCTGGCCGTGATGAGAGCTCCGCGGGGCGAGGCGGCGACCGCCATGACCTCCGAGCGGACTCCGTCCGGCACACCCAGCACGTCCAGCGACCAGTGGCCGGCGCTGCGGCGCGCCACGAAGCCCCGCGCTTCACGCTGATCGGTGGGTGTCTGTGCTCCGGCGATCCAGAGCGTGCCGTCAGCGCCCACGGCGACGGACCGGGGGATGGCGGCCGCATCGCCCGCCCAGGGGAGGGGCTGGCGCTCCCAGCGGCGGCCGTCCCAGCGCAGCAGGATGGCCTCGTGACGGTCGCTGCCTTTGACGGCGAGGTAGCCCACCGCGTAGCCCTCCCGGGCGCCAAGGAAGGCGACGTCCGTGAGCACGGCAACACCGTCCGGCAGGCGTGGCATCTCGACCGTTCGCCAGGCCTTGCCGTCATGACGCACGATGGCCGGGCGGAAGACCCCGCGCCCTGCGGCTCGCCAGCCCACCGCCCAGATGGTGCCACCCGGAGCTCGTTCGACGGCCGTGAGGCCGCCCGCTCCACCCATCTCGGGCTCACGGGCGCGCCATCGAGCGCCTGCCCACTGGGCGGCGTAGGCGCGCAGCAGCCCATCCTCCAGGCGGGTGCCCACGGCCCAGGCGCCACCGTCGGGCAGGGCGGCCACGTCGGCGAGCATGGCCCTCGGGCCGGCCGGGTCGGGCACGTCGAGGGCCTTCCAGTAGGCGCTGGTCAGTCGGCCGCTGATGGGCTCCATGGCTCCCTCACCCTCGCCCACGACCTTGCGGTAGTAGCCCACGCCCATCACCAGGTCGTCCCCCAGCAGCGCCCCGCCGACGAGGCCGCGGTGGCCGCCGGCGCTGGCGCCGGCCGGCACCCAGGCCGAGCCGTCCCAGCGCAGCGCCAGGATCCCCCGGCTGGCTCCGCCAAGGATCCAGGCGGGCTCGCCCTCGCGCGAGACGATGTCGAAGGGCGTCGAGATGAACGTGCCGTCCGGGATGGGCAGCTCGCGCCATCCGGCCGAGCACGAGCCGCCGGTCTGCGCGGCACGGGCGGTGGCCGGTGCCGTCCCCGGCAGTCCCTGCGGTCCAGGCAGCGCATGCCCCGACGTCGCCACCAGGAGATCCCCAGCCAGCAGCGTCACGGTGACGAGGGCCAAGAGAAGCACGAGGCGAAGGGGCTGGCGGCGGGTGTCTCGCGTGTGAGGGCGCGTGGAGCCCGCGCGGGTGATGTCGATGGTCACGGCTAGGCGCGACCCTACCACGCGAGGCCGACCTGGGCCGGGGGCAGGCCCTGGCGTCGGCTCAGCAGTCGTCGGCCGACGGATCCGGGCCCCTCAGATCTCGGACGGCTCGTCCCAGTCGAGGTCCATGTCCAGGTGGTCGGCCAGCGCCTCGTTGTAGGGGCGGTAGAACTCGCGCAGTCGGGCCAGCACCTCGGGGTCGTAGGGCTCGTGCGGCTTGTTGCGGTTGCGCATGACCCGCGGCAGCCGCTCGAGCCTGGGCAGGCCGAGGTAGTCGCAGACCTCGGCCATCACCGCGGGCGGGTCCCGGAACCAGCGCTCGCTC
>JBFYUV010000083.1:0-9440 GCA_041299865.1 Chloroflexota bacterium | reverse complement strand
GATACCGCCCTCCAGGAGGCCCTCGAGTTGCTCGCTGGCGGCGCGCCCGGCCTGGATGTCCGGGAGGTGGCTGGGGCCGTGGAGGGGCGAGCTGATGGGGCCGATCGAGCCGGCCACGAGCACGTCGCGGCCGGAGACCTCGCGGGCCTCGCGGGCCAGCTGCGCGGCGCGCCGGTTGAGGAGGGTGGTGCGCTCGGCCAGTCCGAGCGGCGCGAGACGCACGCGGTTGGCGCTGAAGGTGTCGGTCTCGATGACCTCGGCGCCGGCCGCGATGTACTCACGGTGGACGGCCGTGATGAGCTCGGGGCGGCTCAGCACGAGCTCGTCGAGCGAGGCGCGCTGCGGCACCCCACGACTGAAGAGCAGCGTCCCCAGGGCGCCGTCGAGCAGCAGGGGGCGCGCGGCGAGCCGCGCGGCGAAGGAGCGGCGCGCGTGCGAGAGGGTCGAGGCGCTCATACAGGGCCACAGGGTACCGCGCACCGTCCCGGCATCGTAGGATGCCCACCATGATCTCCACCCCACTGCCGCGCCCGGATCGCCGAGCCGGCGCAGCCCACCGGAGGATCCGTGACCACGCCACTGCGCCCTGACGGCCTACCTGAGCCCACCGACGCCTTCGAGTCGGCCGTCGTCGACCTTCTCGTCGACCTCTTCACGGCCTACCCGACCTGGGGCACCGACGCCGGCTACCACGTCGTGGATGACCGCTGGCCCGACCTGAGCGAGGATGGCCGGCAGGCGCGCCTGCGCATGCTGCATGGCCACGTCGCCCGCCTCGAGGCCTTCGACGCCGCCGCGCTTTCGCCCGACCAGCGTGTCGACCGGCACGTCCTGCTCGAGGAGATAGAGAAGGCCCTCTTTGGCGAGGAGGTCCTGCGGGGTGAGGCCTGGGACGCCCTGGAGCTCGTCTACCTCATGGGCAGCGGTCTCTTCGGCATCCTCTCGCGCGAGTACGCGCCCTGGCCGCAGCGTGGTGAGGCTCTGCTGTCGCGCCTCCGCGGTCTGCCCGAGCTGTCGCGCCAAGCCCTTGCCGGCTTGACCGGCCTGCCCGGCCGACCGGTGGCCATGCTGCAGCTGGACACGGCGCTGGCGCAGCTCGAGGGCATCACCGAGCTCGTCGATGCCAGCCTGGCGGAGGCGCACTCACGCGCCGAGGCAGGTGAGGCCGCGGAGCTGGTCGGTCCCATGGAGACCGCAGCCAGGGATGCCCGCGACGCGTTGGATGCCTTCCGCGCCGGCCTCGATGGCGACGTCCGCTCGCGCGCGGACGGCGAGGGCCGACTGGGCCCGGAGCTCTTCGCCCGCAAGCTTCACCTCACCCTCGGCAGCGACCTCTCGCCCGACGAGCTGCGCCGCCGGGCCTGGGCTGACTACGACGCCGTGCGTGCCGAGATGCTGCGCCTGGCCCGCCAGACCTGGCCGGTCTGGGTACCCGGCGAGCCGCTTCCGGACGTGGCCCAGGGTGACGCCGATGGCGAGGCCGCCCTGGTCAAGCGGGTCCTGGACGCCATCGCGGCCGAGCACCAGGAGCCCGGGGGGCTCATCGCCTACTGCCAGGCGGAGATCGACCGTATCGTGGCCTTCTGCCGCGAGCACGACGTCATCAGCCTGCCAGGCGAGCCGCTCACCATCACCTGGACGCCGGTCTTCCTGCGGGCCCACGCCAGGGCGTTCCTGGACAGCCCGGGCCCGCTCGACCGCGGCCAGAAGTCGCACTTCTGGATCACCCCGCCCGACGAGTCGCTGGGCCCAGAGGCGGTCGAGTCGTACCTGCGCGAAGAGAACGACCGCATGCTGCGCGACCTCAGCATCCACGAGGCCATCCCGGGCCACTACCTGCAGCTGGCTGCCTCCAACCGCTGCCCCTCGCTGGCGCGCACGGTCTTCACCAACGGCATGTTCGCCGAGGGTTGGGCCGTCTACGTCACGCAGATCATGGTCGACCTCGGGTACGGCGCCGACGACCCGGGCTTCGCGCTGACCCACTGGAAGCTCTACCTGCGTGCCGTCGTCAACGCCATCCTCGACGTGGAGACGCACGCCGGCTTGATGACGGAGGCAGAGGCCCTGGACCTTATGGTGCGCGGCGCCTGGCAGGAGCCTGACG
This sequence comes from Chloroflexota bacterium, assembly GCA_041299865.1. Lineage (GTDB taxonomy): Bacteria > Chloroflexota > Limnocylindria > Limnocylindrales > CSP1-4 > JAFMJV01. The sequence goes on along the minus strand of JBFYUV010000083.1, from coordinate 7,333 downwards.
AGGCGCGTGGCAAGTGGCTGCGGGCCCGCATCAGCTCCACGCAGCTGTCGACCTACTACGTGGGTTCGCTGGAGATGTGGGACCTGGAGGTCGAGGTGCGCCGCCGCGCCGCTGAGGCGGTCGGGGCCGGCGCCGACGTCGTGCCACCGCAGCGCGTGGCAGGCGGCCTCGGCGAGACGCCGGGCTTCGACCTGCGCACCCACCTGGAGGCCGTCATCAGCCACGGCACGCCACCCATCAAGTGGTGCCGCCGCATCCTGCTCGGCGAGGTGGCGTGAGCGAGCCGTCGGCAGGCCGCCGCGACGAGCCCGACGACACCCCGTGAGCGAGCTGCGACCGGCGTCGCCGCTGCGGCGTCCTGACACGGCACGGCCACGCGAGGGCTCCATCCCCCAGGTCGAGCCGCCCTCGCCGGAGGAGCTGGTCGCCATCCAGCGCCACCTCGTGACGCTGCCCGAGCGGGAGGGTGGCACCATCGAGGTGGACGACGCGTTGGGTGTGACCCTCGTCCGCGGCCCCGGCAACGGACCGGACTCCAGCTACGCGGCCATGCCCCGCTGGAGCGTCGGCTCATGGGCGGATGACCTGCATCGCGTCAGCGAGCGGATGCGCAACGACGGCACCTGGCCATCGCTTCTGTGGTGCGATCGCCTCGACCGGCCGCTGGGCCTGGACCGTGAGCTGGAGCGACAGGGCTGGGTGCAGGTCCTGGGTGAGACCGTGCTCTGGGTGGGCCACGCCTCAGTCGTCCCGCACCTCGATCCTCGGCTCCGCATCGAGGCCGTCCAGCCGCGCTCGCTGGCCACCCACGAGCTGCTCGAGCGCCGCATCTTCGGCATCGACGCGGCCTACGCCGAGCGCCGCCGCATCAGTCTGCTCGATACGCTGGAGGCCGGCCGGCTGCGGGCCTGGATCATGTGGCTGGCAGATGAGCCTGTGGCCGTGGCGCGCCTCTCGCAGGGCGACGGCGTGGCTGCCATCCAGGGCGTCGGCGTAGTGCCGGGTCGCCGCGGCCAGGGTTACGGCACGCTCATCACGACGGTCGCCACGCGCGCCGGCCTGGCGCTCGGCAACCGCATCGTGTGGCTTTCCGTGCGCGAGGACAACGAGACGGCCGTCCGCGTCTACTCCGGCCTTGGCTTCGATCGCGCGTTCGCCTGGTCCCGTTACCTGGTCACCGAGGATCCACGCCCGCGCGGCTGACGCGTGCGCGCCGCGGCAGCCCGCGGACGTGCTGCCGCCATCCCCGACGCAGCGGCCGGCAGGTACATCTGCTCCACGTACTCGACCAGCATGCGCGAGGTCGAGAACTGCCACAGGGCGCTGCCGATGGCACGCCGCATGCGTGCCAGCCAGCCCGCCGGCAGGCCCTGTTCGTCGCGGCCGTACCAGAGCGGCACGATCTCCTCTTCCAGGAGCCGGTAGAGGCTCTGGGCGTCGGCCCAGTCCTGTGCACCATCGTCGGGGTTCCGGTCACGGCTGCCGATGGCCCAGCCGTTGTCCTCGAGGTAGCCCTCGTCCCACCAGCCATCGAGGATGGAGAGGTTGATGACGCCGTTCATGGCGGCCTTCATGCCGCTCGTGCCAGATGCTTCGAGCGGGCGTCGCGGGTTGTTGAGCCAGACGTCGGTGCCCTGCACGAGGTAGCGGCCCACGCGCATGTCGTAGTCCTCGAGGATGAAGATGCGCCCTCGGAAGGCCTCCGAGCGGCTGCGCTCGAAGATGGTCTGGATGACGCCCTGGCCGGGCCGGTCGGCCGGGTGCGCCTTGCCCGCGAAGACGATCTGGACGGGCCGCTCGGGATGGCCCAGCAGACGGGTGAGTCGATCCATGTCGCTGAAGAGGAGTGCCGCCCGCTTGTAGGTGGCCATGCGCCTCGCAAAGCCGATGGTCAGGACGCCCGGTTCGAGGATGGACCCCACCTCGCCCAGCACGGAGGGGGCCTCACCATGACGGGCCAGCTGGCGACGCAGCCGCAGCTTCGCGAACTCCTGGAGTCGCAGCTTCTGCTCGAGGTGCGACTCCCACAGGCGCTGATCGGGAACCTGGTCGAGGCGTTCCCAGAAGCGGTCGACTTCGTATTCATCCTCGAGATGGTCGAGGTCGCCGCCGAGCTCACGGAACACCTGCCGCATGGGCTCACCGACCCAGGTCGGAGGGTGGATGCCGTTCGTGACGGCCAGGATGGGCTCGCTGATGACGGCCGACCATGTCTCGTTGGCGGTGTGGGCATGGAGCTGGCTCACACCGTTCGAGCGGCACGTGTTGCGCAGCGAGAAGGCGGTCATGTCGAACTGGCTGCTGTCGCCCTCGACAGGCCGGCCCATGCCCAGGACGGCCTCGAGGTCCAGGCCCGCGGTCGCCAGCGAAGGGGCCGCCAGGCGGCGCACGAGATCGGCCGAGAAGCGCTCGTTGCCGGCCGGAACCGGTGTGTGGATGGTGAACACCGCCGACGTGCGTACCCGCTCGAAGGCGTCCGACTGGCTGGTACCCTCGGCCATGAGCTCGCGGGCCTGCTCGACGAGCATGAAGGCCGAGTGGCCCTCGTTGAGGTGCCAGGCCGACGGGGCGATGCCCAGGGCACGCAGCGCGCGCACCCCGCCGACGCCAAGGATGAGTTCCTGGTGCAGGCGCATCTCGCGGCCGCGGACGTAGAGGATGTGCGTGATGGGCCGGTCAGCCTCGTCGTTTTCCGGGATGTCCGTGTCCAGGAGGAGCAGCGGCACGCGACCGACCTGCGCCAGCCAGACGGCCGCGTGCACGACACGACCGGGGAGCTCGACCGGGACGAGGAGAGGCTCGCCGACCCGGTCCACGACCCGTCGCAGCGGCAGGCGCTCCGCGTCCAGCTGGACGTAGTCATGCTCCTGGTGGCCGTCCGCGTCGATGGTCTGGCGGAAGTAGCCCCGACGGTAGAAGAGGCCCACGCCGATGAGCGGCAGCGCCATGTCCGAGGCCGCGCTCAGGTGGTCGCCGGCGAGGATGCCCAGGCCGCCTGAGTAGATGGGCAGCGATTCGTGGAGGCCATACTCGGCGCAGAAGTAGGCCACGGGCCCGGGCAGATCGGTCCCGTGATGGCGCGCGAACCAGTGTGCGCGCCCATTGGCCATGTAGGCGTCGAACTGCTCCAGGATCGTGGTGTAGCGGGCCATGAAATCCGTGTCGTCCAGCAGCTCCGACCAGGCCAGGGGTGACTTGAGCACCCCCACGGTGCTGCGGTAGCCCGCCCAGTGCTGCCGGTCGATGCGCGCGAACAGCGCCCGGACTTCCGGGTGCCAGGTCCAGTAGAGGTTGTAGGCGAGCCGTGCCAGGCCGGAGAGCCTGGGTGGCAGGCGAAGGTCGGGGTAGGGAAGGGTCGGGATGGACAGATGTGACGACATGACTGACGCATGCTACAGGTCATCGTCGCCTGCCGGTGTCCCTCGCGCGACGGTGATGGGAGCGCTCCCGCGACGACGTACCATTCGGGGCACGATGCGCATCGCGATGGTGGCCTCCGAGTGCGAGCCATGGGCCAAGACCGGTGGGCTGGCGGACGTGGTCGATGCCCTCTCACGAGCTCTGGGCTCAGCCGCTCCGGCCGGGCTCGGCCACCAGGTCGACGTCTACCTGCCCTGGTATCGCGGACTCACTCCGCCCCCTGGCCTGCGGCCGCTCGAGCTGCGCGTGCCGGTCGGCAGCCGCCGTCGCGACGGGCCAGGCTTCGAGGCGGTGACGCTCTGGAGCGGGGATGCCGATGGCTATCGCCTGCGCCTCGTGCAGCATGCCGCCTCCTTCGACCGCGCCGGGCTCTACATGGACGGTGGCGCTGACTACCCTGACAATGCCGCCCGCTTCTCGTTGCTGGGCCGTGCCATGCTGGAGGCCATCCGCTCCGAGGCGCGGCCGGTGGACGTGATCCATGGTCACGACTGGCAGGCCGGACCGGCGCTGCTCTCACTGCGCCACCGTTACGACGTCGATCCGCTACTGGCGCGCTCGGCCACCATGCTCACCTGTCACAACCTCGCCTATCACGGCTGGACGCCCCGTGACCGGGCCTGGCAGCTTGATCTGCCGGACAGCGTTGGTGAGCCGGAGGGCGTGGACCTCCTGCGCGAGGCCATCTACGCGGCTGACATCGTCAATACCGTGAGCCCCACCTACGCGCGCGAATCGCTCCTGCCCGAGTCCGGCGGCGGTCTGCACGAGGCGCTTCGGGACCGGGGCGACCGCTACCTCGGCATCATCAACGGCATCGACACGCAGCTCTGGGACCCGGCCGCCGACCCGGCGCTCGTGGCGGGCTACGACGCCGCCGACCTGGCGGGCAAGGCACAGGTGCGGGCCGACCTGGTCATCCGCCACGGGATGGACGCAGCTGGCCCCATCCTCGGGGTGGTCGGCCGTCTCGACCCCCAGAAGGGCTTCGACCTGGTGGCGGCGGCGGCACCCGCGCTCCTTGACCTGGGGGCCCGCCTCATCGTGCTCGGGACCGGCAACCGGCAGCTCATCGCCGGTCTCGTCGCGCTGGCGCACGAGCACCCCGACCGCGTCGTCGTGCTCGACCGTTTCGACGCTGACGAGGCCCGCCGCATCTACGCGGGCGCGGACCTCTTCCTGATGCCCTCGCGCTTCGAGCCCTGCGGGCAGGGACAGCTCATCGCCATGCGCTACGGGACCCCGCCCGTGGTGCGACGCGTCGGCGGCCTGGCGGACACCGTCATCGATGCTGATGCCGACCCACGGGCCGGCACCGGGTTCGTCTTCGGGCCGGCTGAGCCGGGTGCCCTCGTTGAGGCCGTGCGGCGGGCCATCGCTGCGCTTGCGGACGACGCGCGCTTCCGCCGCATCCAGGCGCAGGGCATGTCGCGCGACGACTCCTGGACAGTGCCAGCGCGGCAGTACGAACTCGCCTATCAGCGCGCCCTCATCGGCTAGAGGGTGGTCCTCGCGGGCCAGTCCTGCCTACGGTGGTGGGCTGGTCAGTCGAGGATGAGGATGGCGTCGACCGCGACTTGGCCGCTGGCGCGCTGGATCTTGAGGATGTGCGGGCCGTCAGCCAACCGGCGGCTGAACACGACACGGCGCTGCTGGTTGGCAGCTCCAGTCAGGCTCACGACCTGCCAGGGCTCGCTGTCGATCCGGACGCGGATCGCGCCACGCGCCGGACCGACGGGCGCCACGATGGCCACGGTCTCACCACGGAACTCGCTGATGAGGGCCTTGGGCGCCGCTCCCGGGACCAGCAGGGAGCCGCGGAAGGCAGCCCTGGCTGGCTTCGTGAGCCAGCCTGTGCTGGCGAAGCGCCAGGCTGATGAGCCGGAGTCCTGGACCGTCAGGCCGACCGCGCTGGGCTTGCTCAGCGAGCTGTTGCCGAGACTGTCCGTGGAGCGCACGCGGAAACGCTCGCGGCGGCCCGGCGTCATCGAGACCGTGGCGCTCCCGGCGCCACTGGCCACCGTGCGCCACGGACCCGTGCCCACCTGGCGCTGCAGGGCGGAGGTGCGGATGGCGCTGAGCCGGTCCGCAGCGGTCCACCTGAAGATGACCTGCGCGGCCCCGTTGGCGGCCATGCCCACGCCGTCGTCCCGGACGCGCGGCGACAGATCGCGGATCTTGGGTCCGCTGCGGTCCACGACCAGCTCCAGCGGGCGGTTCGCCACGAGGCCCTCCGCGCTCACGGCATCCACGCTGAGCTGCCGCCGGCCGTCACGGGCGTTGCCCTCGACGCGCAGGTCGAGTCGGGCGTCCAGGCCATCCAGGCCGACCAGCCTGGCGCCGGGCCGGTCGAAGGTGGCGCGGCCGACCTTCCGCGGCAGGCCTCCCAGGCTGAGCTGCGTCAGGCCGCCATAGCCGCCGCCGCGCTGCAGGTCCACGCGGGCCTGGCGCCGGGTGCTGTCCTCGCCCACCTTGAAGCTGTCCACCGAGAGCCACACGCGGAGCGCCGCGGGGCCTACGAGGGCGTCGACGTCGAGCAGCCGGTGTGGGTCGTCCCGGTCGGCCACGCCGGACCAGGCGGGATCGGTCGCGATGACCCAGTCCATCCGGCCGGCTGCCCGGACCACGTCTCGCACGACGGCCGGAGGCGTGCCCGGGTGGCCTGCCAGGTAACGAGCCACGGCTCCGGTCACGTGGGGAGCGGCCATCGACGTCCCGGTCATGCGCCTGGTGACGTCCCCGCTGTCCGAGCGCCGCAGCGATACCACGCAGGTGCCCGGCGCGAGGATGTCCACGTCCGCGCCGTAGTTGCTGTACGGAGCGTAGGAATCGTCATCCTCGCCCGAGCAACCGTCGGAGGCATCACCCCAGCCAGCACCGTCGTAGTCGCTGATGGCGCCCACCGTGATGACCTGGTCGTAACCGGCCGGCACGACGGAGCTGGCGTCCGTGGCGCCGTTGCCGGCCGCGGCCACGACCGTGATGCCGGCCGCGTTGGCCGCGCAGATGGCCACGTGGATGGGGTCAGGGTCGCCCGGCAGGCACTCCTCCGTGTAGGAGAAGCGCGAGCCTTCGATGCTCATGTTGACGACATCGATGGGTTGCGAACCGGGCGGTGCCGATCCCGGGACGCGCGTCGAGGTCACCCAGTCCAGTCCGCAGAGCACCGTGGATTCGTCACCCCAGCCACCCTGGTCGAAGACGCGCACGGCCCACAGGCGGGCGCCAGGTGCCACGCCGACGACGCCGACGCCATTGCCGTCCCGGGCGCCGATGGTGCCGGCCACGTGGGTGCCGTGGCCCTCCTCGTAGAGGTCCTGCCACTGGTCGGCCGGGAGTCCGTCGGCCGCGCAGTTGACACCGCCGGCGATGTTCAGCTCATTCCCGCCGACCGGGCCGATGCCCGTGTCGATGATGGCCACGTCCACGTCCGTATCCGGGGTGGGGCTGCTCACCGGCGCTGCCTTCACGCGCCGCACGCCCGGCGGCAGGATCTCAGCGGCAAGGTGGAAGCGACGCGCCGGTCGCACGCTGGCGACTTGAGCGTCACGTGCGAGGGAGGCTGCCTCGCGGGCCGTCAGGCGTGCCGAGAACCCGGAGATGGCCGTCGTGTAGCGATGGCGCGCCTTGACGTCGTGGTCCCGGACGATGCGCTTGGTGACCGCCCTGGTCAGGGCGATGCGCTGCCGCATGCGCTCGCGCCCGGACCGGTTGCTGACCCGGATGGTCTGACCCGCATCCGCCGTGGCGAGCGTGACGATGTAGGTGCGGCCGCGCTCCCCGGGGGCGGCGGCCACGGAGACGGGCACCAGGACGGCGAGCGCGACGGCGCAGAGCAGCAGGCTGATCCAGGTTCGCGGCACCCGACCCAGGGACACACTCTCTCCGACTACGCGCTTGACCTCAGTAGGGT
>JBFYUV010000082.1:0-3683 GCA_041299865.1 Chloroflexota bacterium | reverse complement strand
ACCCTCGCCGAGCCGGACATCGTGTGGCGACAGGCTGGCGAGAAGGACGTCCGCTATGACGGGCGTGTCGTGACCTTCACCGGCCCATGGCCGGCCGGCCCGCTCCAGAAGGTCATCGTGGCCGTCCTGGCGCTGCGCATGGAAGAGGTCGGGCTGCATCCGTCCCACAGCGCCGCCGTGCACTATCGCGGCCAGACCATCCTCTTCCTGGGCGGCGAGTCGAACCACGGCAAGTCCATGGGCCTCATCGAGGCCGGCCGGCGCGGTGCGCTCCAGGTCGCCTCGGAGACGACCGTCATCGACGAGGCCGGCCGGGCGGTGATGGGCTCCGTGGACACCTTCCTGCGCAAGCGCACGGAAGGCACCGAGCGCTCCGACAAGGCAGCCCCCAACAAGGGTGTGGAGAAGTTCTGGGGGGAGATGCCCACGTGGGGCATGTACGAGGGGACGCCGGCCATCGACGTTGTCATCGTGCCGGCCATCGACGGCAACTTCGACCCGGCCAGCAACAAGCTCATCCCGTTCGAGGCGCAGTTCCAGTTCCTGCACTCGCTGCAGAACTACTTCCTCACCAACGAGCTGCTGGCGCCGGGCCACGTCATGCCCATGCTCGATGACGACGCACTCCGACGTCGCCGCGCCGGTTTCGTCTCCAGCTTCTGCGAGCGACCCTTCTTCTTCATCCGGGCAGCCACCCCCCAGGTGCTCCTGGACGAGGTCGAGAAGGTCCTCTAGCAGGCTGGGGTCGCGGCACGATGCGCACGTTCGCCTACCAGCGACCGACCACGGTCGAGGAGGCGGTCATGCTCCTCGACGCGCATGGTCCCGAGGCCCGCATCCTGGCCGGCGGCACCGACCTCATCATCCGGCTCCGGGATGGCAGCCTGCAGCCCTCGCTGGTGGTGGACGTCAAGCGCATCCCGGAGCTGCAGGGAGGGATCGACGTGCGCGCTGACGTGGCCTCCATCAGCGCGGGCACCGTCATGACCGACGTGGCGACCCATCCTCACATGCGTCGCCACTTCCCGGCCCTCGTGGAAGCCGCCGAGGTCGTGGGATCGGTGCAGATCCGGAACCGGGCCACGCTGGCCGGCAACGTCTGCAACGCATCTCCGGCGGCCGACACGGCTCCGCCGCTGCTCGTCTACGGAGCCGTGCTGGTCATCGCCGGCCCCGCCGGCGCACGTCGCCTGGCGCTCGATGACTTCTTCGTCTCCTCGGGTCGGACGACCCTCGGCCGCGGTGAGCTGGTGACGGCCATCGAGCTGCCGCTCCCTGCGCGAGCCATGGGCGCCACGCACGTCCGACGCACCCGGCGCCGCGGCCATGACCTGGCTTCGGTGACGCTCTGCTGCGCCGTGGACGACGCTCGTATCACGCGCATCGCCTATGGCAGCGTCGGCCCGCGACCCTACCTCGTCGTCGACGAGAGCGGGCTGCTGGCGGACCCGGAGGCATCGGAGGCGGAGCGAGCCGTGACGCTCGAGCGTCTCCTGGCTGCGGCGAACCCGTCGCCGCGCTCCATGCGAGCCAGCCCGGAGTACCGGCTGGCCATGCTGCACCTGCTGGCCCGCCGGGCCCTGCGAAGCGCCACGACGCGGCTGGCCGAGGGCTCGACGGCATGAGCGACCGGCTGCCCATCGAGCTGACCGTCAACGGGCGCCCCAGGGTGCTGCAGGTGAGCCCTCATCACACCCTCCTCGAGGTCCTCCGCGATGACCTTGAACTGACCGGCACCAAGGAGTGCTGCCTGGTCGGGGAATGTGGAGCCTGCACGGTGCGGCTGGACGGCCGCATCGTGGACTCCTGTCTGGTCCTCGCCGTGGAAGCCGACGGTGGCGAGGTGACGACCATCGAGGGCCTGGCGCCCGAAGGGACGCTCACTCGACTGCAGCAGTCGTTCCTGGACGAGGGCGGGGTCCAGTGCGGCTTCTGCATCCCGGGGCAGGTCATGGCCGCCGACGACCTGCTGCGGCGCACCCCGCAGCCCACGGCCGCGCAGATCGAGGACGGCCTGGCCGGCAACCTCTGCCGCTGCGGCTGCTACGAGCAGATCATCGCTGCCGTCCAGGCGGCCGCACGGGAGCCCGAGGCGTGAACCCGGCGACGATCGGCGACTCCGTCAACCGAGTCGGCGGTGACGCCCGGGTCAGCGGCCGCCAGAAGTACGTGGCCGACATCCACCTGCCCGACGAGCTCCACGCCAGGCTCGTGACGGTGCCCGTGGCCCGGGCCAGGATCGTGTCCATCGACGCCAGCGCCGCCCTGGCAGTGCCCGGCGTCCACCTGGTGATGACGGCGGCTGACCTGCCCCAGCCCATGCCGCGCTTCGGCCCGCAGGTGGAGGATCGTCCCGTCCTGGCCATCGGGGAGACGAAGTTCCACGGCGACCCTGTGGCTGCCGTGGCCGCCGATACGAAGGATGCTGCCGAGGCGGCGGCCCGCCTCGTGCGGGTCAGCTACGAGGAGCTGCCGGCCGTCGTGACGCTGGCGGCCGCCCTGGCCCCGGGTGCCCCGCTCGTCCAGGACCCGTCCCTGCGCCCGAACGACCCGCTGGCGGACAGCAACGTCTTCAAGGAGCATCGGGTGGGCTGGGGCGACGTCGAGGCCACACCCGTCGACCTCGTCGTCGACCACACCTACACGTTCCCGATCGTCACCCATTTCGCCATCGAGCCCCACGCCTTCATGGCCGCCCCCGATGGCGACGGCATCGCGGTCTGGTCCTCCATCCAGCACCCCAACTGGCTGCAGCGGATCGTGGCGACGGTCCTGCATATGCCACTTTCGAAGGTCCGCGTCCTGGCTCCCGATCCGGGGGGTGGCTTCGGTGGCAAGCAGCACACCAAGTACGAGCCGCTGGTGGCCTTCATGGCGTTGCGGGCCGGCCGACCGGTGCGCCTGGTGCTGTCCCTCGAGGAGTCCTTCCAGGCCGCGCGGCGGGCATCCGCCGAGGTCCGTGTCCGGACCGGGATGCGCTCAGACGGCACGATCGCCTTCCAGGACATCGCTGCCGACTACCTGATCGGCGCCTACGTGGACATCGCGGATCGAGTCGTGAACAAGGGCAGCTACGTCGGCGCCGGACCGTATCGCATGCCGGCCGCCCGCATCGTGGCCCGTGGCGTGCTCTCGCACACCGTGCCCTCCACGGCCTTCCGCGGCTTCGGCAACCCGCAGGTGAACTTGGCGGTGGAGTCGAATCTCGACGAGGCCGCCCGCCGTCTCGGCATCGACCGCCTCGACATCCGGCTGCGCAACCTGGCCCGCAAGGGCGAGGCCTTCATCCCCTGGGACACGCCAGCCGATGGCGACTGGCAGCAGACGGTGCGCCGGGCCGCCGAGCTCATCGGCTGGGACACGCCGACGCCGGCCGGGCGCGGCCGCGGCATCGCCGTGGGCCTCAAGTCAGGTCCCACCACGGGCCTCTCGTACTCGACCGTGCGACTCCTGGCCGACGGCAGTGTCGTCGTCCAAGCGGGCACCTCGGACATGGGCCAGGGAGCGCGCACCGTCTTCGCCCAGATCGCGGGCCATGAGCTGGGCGCACCCCTCGACTGGGTCACCGTCGTCATGGGCGACACAGCTGTCGTGCCCTACGACCAGCAGACGTCCGCCAGCCGCTCGACGGTTCTCATGGGCAATGCGGTGCTGGCAGCCTGCCGCGACATCCAGGCGCGGCT
>JBFYUV010000076.1:0-6251 GCA_041299865.1 Chloroflexota bacterium | reverse complement strand
GGAACGACCAACTCACGGCTGGGACGTTGGTGGAGCGGCTGCCTGGGAGCCGTGATCATCTCCATCATGGCTCGGTCGGATCCGATGATGACCATCAGGACCGGCAGCTTGGAGAGCGTCCTGTCCCAGCCTGCCTGGACGGCGCCCAGCACGGCGTCGCGGGAGGCACTCGTGTCGCCCAGCAGGTAGGGGAACTCGTCAAGCACGATGACGCTCGGGCGCGAGCGCTCAGCTCCGGCAGCCGCCCCTACGAGTGCGGACTGCCACGTCTCGAAGGCGACGCCTGCGGTCTGCTCCCGAGATGGCAGTGATGACGCGGCGACAGCCTGGGCGAAGAGCGCAAGCTCACGCTCCGGGGTCTGGCGACTCGCCGCGAAGAAGACGTGCGGTGGGTCGTTCCGCTCCAGGAACTCCTCCACGAGCCAAGTCTTGCCCACCCTCCGGCGACCACGGATCGTGATCATCCGCCCTACGCCTTCGTCGCGGACGTTCTCCCACTCCTGGGTCATCCGACCAAGCAGGCCGCTCCGACCGACGAAGGTTCTCATAACCGTGGTGGTCCTCCGTTCCAACTGTAAGACCATTACATTGTAGCGGCATGACAGCCTGGACAAGAGCAGCGTCGATGTCGGCCATCGAGTGGACCGGGCGCCTGCGCGACGTCGCTCAGGGGAGGGCGCGCACCATGCCGCCATCGACGGGCACGATGGCGCCGGTCACGTAGGAGGCCGCCCTCGAGAGCAGGAAGGCCGCCACGCGACCCATCTCGTCGGTCACGCCGTAGCGGCCCAACGGGATGCGGGCCTCCATCCGACGGCGCACCTCGTCGACCGTCAGGCCCTCCGCGGCGGCATAGATCTCATCGAGGTGGCGGACCCGGTCCGTGGCGAAGCGGCCCGGGGCCACGCCGTTGATGCGGATGGGCGCGATGTCCGCAGCCAGGTCCTTCACGAGACCCGCCAGCCCCGGGCGCAACGTGTTGCTGCTGGTCAGGCCGGCGACCGGCTCCCTGGCCGATGACGAGAGCACGATGACGATGGACGGGTCCCTCCCCTCACGCAGGTGCGGGAGCGCCGCCCGGATGAAGCGCACGGTGGAGAGGAGCGTGCCCTCGATGGCCCGCGCCCAGGCTACCTCGTCGAGCTGCTCGAACGTGCCAGGCGGTGGTCCGCCGGAGTTGACGACGAGGAGGTCGAGGCCGCCTAGCTCGTCGACCGCTGAGGTGACGGCCGATGGCGGACCCTCCGCCAGGCCCAGGTCGGCCACGATGGGGACGGCTCCCGTGGCCGCGGCCGCAGCGTCCAGGCGCTCCTTCGTCCGGCCGACGATGGCCACCAGTGCGCCTTCCGCGACCAGGACCGTGGCGATGCCTGCCCCGAGACCGGCGGAGCCGCCGCCCACGAGGGCTCGTCTGCCGTTCAGCCCAAGGTCCACCGGATCCTCCTCACCTCTTGCATCCTCCTTACTTGGAGGCCGGCTTCACATCTCGCACCGCATCGCGGTCGAGTTCCGTGATGCGCGCCCTGAGCAGCCGGCGCTTGCGCCACGCGGTCGGCGCCGTGCGGACGAGGTCGGGGATCGCGGCCAGGTCACGCGGATCGTTGGCCAGCATGAAGAGCAGCGAGAGGACCTCACGTGCCCAGATCCACGGCAGATCGCGCAGGTAATCGATGGGATCCTCGTTCTTGATCTGCATGAGACGCTGGTTGCGCCAGGACAGGCGGCGCACCCGGGAGCTGACGCCGCGGTTCGTGCGGGCGATGTCGAGCATCGTCGTCGCGCCGGTGCCACCGCTGCCGCGACCGTGCCAGCCAAGAGCGTCAGGCTGGTACCAGGCCTGCCAGCCCAGCCGTCGCAGGCGCCAGGCGAGGTCGACGTCCTCCTTGTACAGGAAGAAGTCCTCGTCGAGCACCTCCCAGGAGCCGTCCAGCCGTATCAGGGCCGCCTCGCGCAGCGCGGCAACGCGGTAGGCGGGAACGGGTCCGTCGACACCCCAGATCGCCTCGGCGCCCTGGTGCTCGGGTCTATCGGGCAGGCCTTGCGCACGACTGACCGCGCGCCGGTCGCGGCCCATCGCCAGGCCGGTGGTATCCAGCGTCCCCAGACGCTCGCCGGGGCCGGCCAGTTGCCGCAGGCGTGGCTGGACGGAGCCAGCCTCGGGGTGAGCCTCGAAGGCGGCGACGATGGCCGATAGGAAGCCTCGGTCGAGCTCCACGTCCTGGTTGAGCAGGACGATGACCTCCCCGCGGGCATCGCGGATGGCAGCGTTGTGCCCGGCCGCGTAGCCCACGTTCGTGGCCGACTCCCGGACCCGCATGCGGGGCTCCTGGAGTGCCCACTCGCGCAACAACTCCACAGTGTCGTCGCGAGACGCGTTGTCCTGGACGCGGATCTCGATCTCATCGAGGTCCTGGGCCGCCAGAGAGGCCAGGCAGCCGGGCAGCCAGCGACTGCCGTTGAACGTGACGAGCGACACGGTCAGGCGCGGGGCGGATGGATCTGCCATGGCCCCAGTGTGCCTCCATGGCACGCGACCGTGCACCGCGGAGTCGCTGGCGTATCCGGGTGCGCGTACAGCCGCTGCGACCATGACAGATGGTGCCCCGGGCGGCGTTAGGCCAGGCAGCGAGGGCCGCGACCGCCCTTGCTGGCGTCGGAGGGCGTGTCCATGCTGGTTGGTCGGCATCGGACCATGCCCCGCTACGCGTGGGTCTCGCCCGATCCGGGCTGAGAACGGCCCGGCGATGAAGGACAGCGTGGCTACCAGTGTCTCGGACCGTGCCTTACACCGCCCAGCGCGCCGATCGGCACGAAACCTGGCCACTCAGGCGAGGCCCATCTCCGAGCGGGTGGGAGGCTCGGCGCCGGCACGGGTGCAGTTGATGGCCGCAGCACGGGCGGCGAACGACACGGCATCCTCCAGGAGATCGCGATCGTCGAGCTGCTCGCGGCCCAGCCCCTGCTCCAGCCAGCGGGCCAGGAAGGCGCCGCCGAAGGCATCCCCGGCGCCCACGGTGTCCACGACCTCGACGGCCGGCACCGGCACCACCACCGCCCCGCCGGCGCACCAGGCCCGTGCAGCCTGCGCGCCCTGGGTCACGATGACCGCGCCCACGCCGCGATCCAGCAGCAGCCGCGCCGACGCCTCAGGCGTCTCGGCCAGGGCCAGGAAGGCGAAGTCCTCGTCGCTGCCCTTGACGATGTCGGCACGGTCCAGGACGCGAGCCATGCGCTCGCGGTAGACAGCCACGTCCCGCGTCGCGGTGGGCCGGCAGTTGGGGTCGACCATCACGAAGGTCGCGGCCGGGACCTCGGCCACCAGCGCCGCCAGCGAGTCGGCGACCGGCTCCATGGTCAGGCCCAGCGTTCCGACGTGGAGCGCGTCCGGGGGCGGTACGAGGGCGTGCCGTGCGTCCTCCAGCTCCAGCCCGGGCACCGTCGTCCGATCGATGTACCAGTGGTAGTGAGCGACACCTCGGGCATCGATCTCGGCCAGGACGAGGGTCGTGGGGTCGGTGGTCGGCACGACGAGGTCGGTGCCCACGCCATCGTCCTCCAGCCGAGCGAGCAGCATCCGCCCGAACCAGTCGTCCGAGATGCGGCCAAGGAAGTGCACGTCACCGCCGAGGCGGGCGATGGCGCGTGCCGCGTTGTACTGGCCGCCACCCGGGGCCGGGATGACGCGGCTGGCCTGGTCGACGATGAGGTCGATGAGGGCCTCGCCCCCGACGACGATGCGTGGGCGCCTCGAAGCTCCCGCCGGCCGCTCAGCCGACGACGCAGGCCTGGGCGGCTCCATCTACCAGCCCTCCGCTCGCAGGTACTCGGCCATGGCGCGTGCCGCCTTGCCCCGGTGCGACAGGGCGTGCTTCTCGGCGGCGCTCATCTGCCCCACGGTGCGCCCTCCGGGCGGCTCGGAGAAGGGCTCGAAGATGGGGTCGTAGCCGAAGCCACCATCGCCACGAGGAACGGTGGCGATGCGGCCCTCGAACGTGCCCTCCCGGAAGACCGGAAGGGCATGGTGGCCCATCGCGGGGTCGAGGTAGGCGAGCACGCACTGGTAGCGGGCGCCCCGTTGCTCCGGGGCCAACCCGTCGAGCTCGGCGAGGAGTCTGGCGTTGTTGTCCGCATCGGTGGCATCCGGACCAGCGTAGCGACGGGTATAGACCCCGGGGCGGCCGTCGAGCGCGTCCACCTCGAGGCCCGAATCGTCGGCCAGCGTGGGCAGCCCGGAGTGCAGCGCGTAGTAGCGCACCTTGATCTCAGCGTTGCCGTGGAACGAATCGGCGTCCTCCACCGGCTCGCCGTCGATACCCACCTCGTCCGGCGTCAGCAGGACCACGCCGGGCAGGTCGAGCAGCTCCTGGAGCTCGCGGGCCTTGTGGTGGGCGCGCGTGGCCAGCAGCAGCCGTCGCCCGCTGGCCGCCGGCGCGAGGCCGAGTGGCTCCGGGCGTGCGGCGGAGGTCGGCCCGGCCGACTTGTCGCTCATGGTCGGGCCAGGACCTCGTCCTGGATGGCGAAGAGCTTCTGGAGGCCGCCATCGGCGAGCGACAGCAGGCGGTCCATCTGGGTGCGGTCGAAAGGCTTGCCTTCCGCGGTCCCCTGCAGCTCGACATAGGTGCCCGCGTCCGTGCCCACCACGTTGAAGTCCACCTCCGCGCCCGAATCCTCCGTGTACTCGAGGTCCAGCAGCGGCGTGTCGGCCACGATGCCGACGCTGATGGCGGCGATCTTGTTGGTGAGGGCGCGCTCCAGACCTGCCTTGCGAAGGGCCAGCGCAAGCGCGATGTAGCCGCCCGTGATCGAGGCGCAGCGCGTGCCGCCATCCGCCTGCAGGACGTCGCAGTCGATGGTCACCGTGCGTTCGCCCATGACCGAGGTGTCCACCACGCCGCGCAGGGCACGGCCCACGAGGCGCTGGATCTCGTAGGTGCGGCCACCCGGCCGACCCTTGACCGATTCGCGCTGCATGCGCTCGGACGTGGCGGCGGGCAGCATGGCGTACTCGGCCGTGACCCAGCCCGTGCCCTTGCCTCGCAGGTGCGGCGGGATGCGGTCCTCCACGGTCGCGGAGCAGAGCACGTGGGTGTCTCCCTGGCGATAGATGAGCGATGCGGCCGCCCACTTCTGCACGCCGAGCTCGACGGAGACCGGGCGCATCTGGCCCGGTGTCCGACCATCGGCCCGGTAGCGCAGGCCTCCTCCGATGCTCATCGTTCCTCCTTGGCGCGGCCGGGCTCCCGGCTCGCGGCTTCCTCTCGTTTGGCGTCCTGCCACAGCTCGTCGAGCGCATCGAGGCCCAGTGCCCGCAACTGCAGGCCTTGCTCGTCTGCGAGGCGCTCCACCCTGGCGAAGCGTGACGCGAACTTGCGACTGGCAGACCGTAGCGCGGCTTCCGGGTCGATGCCAAGCTTGCGGCCCAGGTTGACCATGACGAAGAGCAGGTCGCCGAACTCCTCGCGGCGGTGCTCGGCGCCTTCGGCCGCCAGCAGCTCGCTGGCCTCCTCGGCGATCTTGTCGATGACGCCCTCAAGGTCCGGCCAGTCGTAGCCCAGGCTGGCCGCACGGCCCTGCATCTCGTCCGCGTAGGCGAGGGCCGGCAGCGACTTCGAAAGCCCGGCAAAGGCGGCGGGCATCTCGAGGTGGGTCGAGGCCTCCGATCCTGGCTCGGCCGTCGCGCCTGAGGCGCTCGCGTTCTCGGCTGCCTCTGCGCGCTCGGCGGCCTTGAGCTGCTCCCAGTTGCGCATGACCTCGCCCGCCGTGGCGGCCTGCACGTCGCCGAAGACATGGGGATGGCGGCGGATGATCTTGCTGGTCACGGCGCGCTGCACGTCGGCCAGGTCGAAGACGCCGGCCTCGGCCGCGTACTGCGCGTGCAGCACGATCTGCAGGAGCAGGTCACCGAGCTCCTCTGCGAGATCCGGGGTAGAGCCGCCCTCCAGCGCGTCGTAGACCTCGTAGGTCTCCTCGAGCAGGAACGGGCGCAACGTGAGGTGGTCCTGCTCGCGGTCCCAGGGACAGCCGTCAGGCTGGCGCAGGCGGTGCACGAGCCAGGGCAGGCTGAAGGCGCCGGCCACGTTGAGATCGTCGGCCAGCGCCGGCAGCAGGACTGGCCCTATGGCAAACGCTGCCGCGTCCGTGGTACCGACCGTGGCGTCACCCGCGCCATCGAGGACTGGGTGGTCCGGGGGATAGAGACGCTGCAGCAGGGCCACGGGGTCGTCGCCGTGGCCATGACGCCCGGGCAGGGC
>JBFYUV010000074.1:0-3616 GCA_041299865.1 Chloroflexota bacterium | reverse complement strand
ATCCCACTGCTCGGCTGGCTCCTCGTCCCTGGTGGGGCGATGACCTTCGAGGCGCCCGAGCTCGCCAGGTTCAACATCGAGGGTGGGCTGCGCTTCACGCCCGAGTTCGCCGCCCTCACGGCCGGCCTGGCGCTGTACACGGCGGCCTTCATCGCCGAGATCATCCGCGGCGGCATCGAGGCCGTCAGCAAGGGTCAGCGGGAGGCGGCTCGCGCCATCGGCCTGCGTGAGGGTCAGACGCTACGGCTCGTGGTGCTGCCGCAGGCCCTCCGCGTCATCATCCCGCCGCTCACCAGCCAGTACCTCAACCTCATCAAGAACTCCAGCCTGGCCCTGGCCATCGGCTACGCCGACCTCTTCAACGTGAGCCGCACCATCTCGGAGCAGACCGGCCAACCGGTGGCCGTCATCGTCATCGTGATGGCCATCTACCTGGCCATCAGCCTCCTCACGTCAGTGCTGATGAACCTCTACAACCGCGCCGTGCAGATCCCGGAGCGCTAGGCAGCATCGATGACGACGCGGCACGAGAGCACCGAGGTCGGGCCCCCGATCACCGAGGTCGGGGTCGTCGGCTGGCTGCGCCACAACCTCTTCAGCGGCCTTGCCAGCAGCATCGCCACCATCGTCATCGCCACCGTCCTGGTGGTGGTCGGCTGGCTGCTCCTCGAGTGGGTCCTCTTCGCGGCCCGCTGGGGAGTCATCACCGAGAACATGCGTCTCTTCCTGGTGGGGCTCTACCCGCAGGATGAGATCTGGCGGGTCTGGCTGACGATGGTCGTGCTCTCCCTCGTCACCGGGCTCTCGGCCGGGACCTGGCGCAGCAGTGCCCTGCGCATGATGGCCATCATGCTGGCCGCGGGCCAACTGGCCCTGGCCTTCCTCGTCGTCGCCTCCGGGCTGGGTCTCGTGGCCACGGCCGCGCTTGCTGCCAACGCGCTGCTCGTCATGGCCGCCATGCTGGGCAGTCAGCGTCGCCCGGTCTCGCGACGCTGGCTGCTGCTGGGCTGGCTGGCCTCGGTCGTGCTCACGACGGTGCTGCTGGCGGGCCTTGGGGAGGCCACGCCCTTGCCAGCCGTCTCCAGCAACCAGTGGGGTGGCTTGCTGCTGACCATCCTGCTGTCGGTCGTCGGCATCGCCCTGTCCTTCCCGTTCGGCGTCGCGCTGGCAGTCGGCCGTCGCAGCCAGCTGCCCGTGGTCCGTCTGCTGTCCACGGCCTACATCGAGCTGGTGCGAGCCGTGCCGCTCATCACCATCTTGTTCATGGCCGCCCTGCTCCTGCCGCTCTTCCTGCCCGAGGGCGTCCGCATCGAGAACGTCCTGCGGGCCATGGGCGGCATCATCATCTTCTCCGCTGCCTACGTGGCCGAGAACGTGCGCGGCGGCCTGCAGGCCATCCCGGCCGGCCAGATCGAGGCAGCCCAGGCCATCGGTCTGCGCAGCTGGCAGTGCAATCTCTATATCGTCCTGCCGCAGGCGCTGCGCATCACCATCCCGGCCAACGTGGGTCTCTTCATCAGCCTGCTCAAGGACACCACGCTGGTCTTCATCATCAGTCTCCTCGAGCTGCTCGGCATCGGCCGTGCCGTGCTGGCACAACCGAAGTGGCTGGGAGCCTCCTTCGAGGTCTACATCTTCGTGGCGGCCGTCTTCTTCGTGCTCTGCTACGCGCTGTCACAGGCCAGCTATCGTCTTGAGAAGGAGCTGGGGGTCGGTGAACGATGAGTGACATGTCAGGCAGCGGATCGGGTAGACCGCCCACCGTGGCGACCCCCGGGGCCGGCGATGAGGCGAGCGACATCATCGTCTGCCGCGACGTCCACAAGTGGTTCGGGTCGCTGCACGTCCTGCGCGGCATCGACCTCACCGTCAAGGCTGGCGAGGTGCTCGTCATCGCGGGGCCCTCCGGCTCCGGCAAGTCGACCTTCATCCGAACGATCAACCGGCTCGAGGAGCACCAGCGCGGCGACATCATCGTCGACGGTATCCCGCTCTCGAACGACATCCGCAACATCGCTGCCATCCGCAGCGAGATCGGCATGGTCTTCCAGTCCTTCAACCTCTTCCCGCACCTGACCGTGCTGCAGAACATCACCCTCGGGCCCATCCGCGTGCGCAAGGTCCACCGCGAGCAGGCCGAGGAGATGGCCATGCAGCTCCTCACGCGCGTGGGCATCCCGGAGCAGGCGCGCAAGTACCCAGCCCAGCTGTCCGGCGGCCAGCAGCAGCGCGTGGCCATCGCACGGGCCCTGGCCATGCAGCCCAAGATCATGCTCTTCGACGAGCCCACCTCCGCCCTGGACCCCGAGATGATCAGCGAGGTGCTGGACGTCATGCGCCAGCTGGCTGGCTCGGGCATGACGATGCTCTGCGTGACCCACGAGATGGGCTTCGCGCGGGCCGCAGCGGACCGCATGGTCTTCTTCGACTTCGGCACGATCGTGGAGCAGGGCACGCCCGAGCAGATCTTCGAGGACCCGCAGCACGACCGCACCAAGCTGTTCCTCTCGCAGATCCTGAAGCACTGAGGGGTGCTCAGCCGCCCGGGGTCGGGAGTCCTCGGCCGCCGGGGTCGGGAGTCCTCGGCCGCCGGGGCGGGGTTTCCTGGTCAGTCGACTACGGACATATCCGAGTTCCCCGGGGGCATAGCGTCGAGGATGGGGAGCAGCTCCCGGACCAGTCGGGCGGAGGCTGCGGCGGCCGATGACAGGAAGGCCGCGAAGTCGGAGACCGACTCGTCGCCCGCGCGGTCGCTGAGGGCGCGCACGACCAGCCAGGGGACGCCGAACCGCTCAGCTACGCCGCACACGGCTGAACCCTCCATCTCGATGGCCAGCGCCGACCACTGCGCCGCCAGCTCGTCGCGCACGTGGGCCGAGGCCAGGAAGGCGTCACCGGTCAGCACCGTCCCCAGCGTCGCCGCCAGGCCCGTGGCCGCCAGTCGCGCGCGGACGCGCTCGGCCACGTCGTCCGGCAGCAGGTAGCCCGGGTCCGGCCGTACGCCGGGCAGCGGCAGCGTGCCCGGCTGGTAGACACGCCGTCCAGCGTCGGTGAGTCGGCCGTAGTCGATGTCGATGACGCGGTCGGCGATGATGAGGTCGCCGATGGCCAGGTCGGCCGTCAGTCCGCCCGCCACCCCCGTGAGCACGAGTGCTCGGCAGCCGAACCGTTCCAGCAGCAAGGTCGCGGTCGTGGCGGCCCGCACCTTGCCGACGCCGGCTGCGGCCACGACGATGTCGCGGCCGTCCAGCCGTCCACGGCGTGCCTCCAGGCCCACGCCGGGCAGCGCGGGCGGGTCGCCGATGGCTGACACCAGCAGCGCTTGCTCCTCCTCCATGGCGCAGAGGATGCCGATGGGTGCGTCGCAGTGGACCATCGACGGCGCTCCGGGGCCTGCCCACCCGGTCACCAGGTCGCGAGGAGACCGTCGAACGCGGCGGGCTGTGGTCCGTCGACGTTGAGGTACTTGGCTGTGAGCCTGCCACCGCCACGAGCGAACGTGGCCTCGCTCCCACCGCCCACGCTACTCCCGGCGGACCGCATGCCGGCGAAGGCCAGGTAGGGAGCCTCCGGCGTCGCCCGCGACGAGACGCGAGCGGCTCCCTCGCCCAGCACC
>JBFYUV010000072.1:0-7324 GCA_041299865.1 Chloroflexota bacterium | reverse complement strand
CGAGCGCCGTGGCAGCCACGAGCGCGGCAGACGCGAGCCACAGGGTTCGGTGTCGGGACATCGTTCTCCTCCGATGTACGGGCCCGCGGGCACGAGCGGGCGTCGCATCCAGCTGTGAGTCGGCTCGGCAGCGATCGGGTCACCGCCGAGTCAAGTCTTCCGGACCCCACTAGTCTAGGACCGTCTCCGGGTGCCAGGGCTATCGACCTGCGGTCCCAGCCGGACGGGGCCTGCCCTGCGCAGCGGCGTGGGCGCCGCGGGGCGTCTAGCTGGAGGAGGCCGCCGCCCGCTGCGCGGTGAGGCGCTGGTGGTAGCGCACCTCGATCGCGGCCAGCAGTCGGTCGAAGCGGGCCTCGATGTCCTCGCGGCGGAGCGCCACGATGGCCGCCAGGATGACCAGGCTGCCCCACCAGATGACGGGCATGGCCAGCAGGATGCCGGCCGGCAGAAGCCAGGCCTGGCCCTTCCGGGCGGCGTAGACGATGACGGCTGCTGCCAGGGGCAGGCGCAGGACGAGCGGGATGGGGATGGATCCAGGCACCGTGCTCGACCCCGTGCTGCCCGTGAGCAGCGCGAACCAGTCAGCCCAGAGGCCCGGCGTGACGATGGCCGTGAGCGCGATGATGGCCACGGTGGCCGCCAGCGCCAGCACGAAGGATGACCACTCGCGGCGCACGCCGAACCACAGCAGACCGAGTCCCGGCGTCACCTTCGTGAGTAACGGGAAGGCCCAGGCCACTGGGCGGCTGAGGCCGATCACGATGGCAGCCGCCAGGAGGATGGTGATGTTGCCGCCCCAGATCTCGGGCAGGGCCAGCACCACCAGGGGCAGGAACAGCAGGGGCCTGGCCAGCCAGTAGAGGACGCCCAGCAGGATGGCCGTCCAAAGCCCCACGAAGATCGGCCAGGGCAGGGCTCGCAGCGGGCTCAGGGCCACCAGGAAGGCCGGCGAGTACAGGTAGGCGCTCTCATGCCCGACCGAGCCTGGCTGGTAGGGATCGTCGAGGGGCGCCGCCCAGTAGGCCCGCGCGTCGTGCCCGGGACCGAAGCTCTCCGGCTCGAACGGATCGGCCAGGGCCGTCATAAGCACGACGATCAGGACCGCGATGAGCAGCCCCCAGAACGCCAGGACGCGCCGGAGGTAGGCAGACCCCGTGCCGTGTGCGGTCAGCTCGGTGTTCATGGCCTGCCCGGCATGCGATCTACTCCGCGAGCGGAGCCACGCCGTGACCGAGCAGGAGCGGCCGGCCCAGCAGGTTGGCGTAGACGGGGCGGAAGCGCTCGCGGTTGTACATCGCGTCCACGTCCACGGAGACCGCGCCAAGCTCCGGGTCAGGCAGCGGCGCGTGCGAGTAGCGCCCTTCGCGGATGGCCATCATGCGGCCGCGCTGGCCGTCCGCCACGAGCTCCATGGCCGTGTTGGCGAAGACGATGCCGACCATCTGGTCCACCGAGTCCGGCTCGCCGGAACGCAGGTCGTAGGTGAGGTCGGAGTGGATGGTGTCGATGCCGGTGCGGCTCTTCAGCTCGGAGGCCAGGATCTCCGCCACGTTGGCCTTGTGACGATGACCGAAGGCGTCCGGCTCACCGACCTCGGCGATGCTGCCGCCCTCCCAGATGGCGCCTTCGGCGGTGATGACGAAGGCGTAGTGGCTGGGGTTGGAGGCGTGGTCCGACTTGAGGATGGTGGCCAGCTGGTCGATGTCATACGGCGACTCGGGGATGAGGCAGCGCGCCGAGGTCACGAAGGCCGTGTACAGCGCGGTGAAGCCGGCATCCCGGCCGAAGATGCGGAAGACGCCGATGCGTTCGTGCGAGCCGATGGTCGTGCGCTGCCGATTGATGGCGTCCTTGGCCCGCGTGATGGCCGTGGAGAAGCCGATGCAGTACTCCGTGCCCTGGACGTCGTTGTCCATGGTCTTGGGGATGGCGATGAGCGGCACGCCGTTGTCGTGCAGGGCCTGCGAGAAGCTCAGCGTGTCGTCGCCGCCGATGGGGATGAGGTAGTCGAGCCCCATGGCCTCGATGTTCTCGAGCACCACAGAGGTGATGTCGTAGCGGTCCTCCCCGACACGCATCTGCTCGGCCCGGCTGGCGTCGAGGTGCGGCGGCAGGGCTGCCTTCTTCATCTTGCGCGGGTTGGTGCGCGAGCTGTGCAGCCAGGTGCCGCCGGTGCGGTCGAGGGTCCGGGTGTTGATGCGATCGAGGGGCACGACGTAGCGCTCGTCCGGCTTTGAGCCGGGCGTCTGGTGGCTCAGGCCCTCCCAGCCGCGACGGATGCCGACGACGTCGAAGCCGAGCTCGGTGGCCCGGTAGGTGACCGACTTGATGACGCTGTTGAGGCCGGGGACGTCGCCGCCCCCGGTGAGGATGCCGATCCGGCGGTTCCTTGCCATGTCGCTCGAAGATTCCCCTCTGGGCAGGGCCTGCGCCCAGCCCGCATCGATGTGGTGGACGGTCGCGTGGACCGATGATGGTTGCGCAGGACGATGGTACCGCCTCCGTGCGGCCGCTACGATGGGCGGCACGCAGGACGCGCCGCCCAAGGATGAGGACCAGCCACACGCGACCATGAACTACGAGCTCTACATGCGAGCCGCGCTCTCCGAGGCCGCCCAGGCCGCCCGGGGCGGCGAGCGCGCCAACGGCGCGGTCGCGGTGCTGGACGAGGCCATGGTGGCCCACGGCCGCGAGTCCGTCCGCAGCAGCGGGGACCCCACGGCCCATGCCGTCATCATCGCGGTGCGCGAGGCGGCCACGCGCCTGGGCCGCCGCTCCCTGGCCGGCATGACCGTGTTCTCTGTCGTGGAGCCCTGCGCCATGTGCATCGGGGCCTTGCAGCAGGCCGACGCCGATGGCGTGGTCTACTCGCTGGCCGATCCGGTCGAAGGTGCTTGCCACTCCGCGGTCAACCTGGCCGAGGCGCGCGGACTGCCGCGCCGCCTGAACGTGGTCTCGGGCATCCTGCGAGACGACGCCGCCGACCTGCGACCGGACCTCAGCCCCGAGCGCGAGCGGGCCTGACCGCGGTCGAAGCCGGCCTCGGCCCGCACCCCGGCGGCGCTTTGCTAGA
Source organism: Chloroflexota bacterium (assembly GCA_041299865.1). Classification (GTDB taxonomy): domain Bacteria; phylum Chloroflexota; class Limnocylindria; order Limnocylindrales; family CSP1-4; genus JAFMJV01. Next base: position 4,251 of record JBFYUV010000072.1, on the reverse strand, counting down.
CTCGGCCGCGGAGAGGTGTCCGAGTGGTTGAAGGTGCCGCTCTCGAAAAGCGGTGTGCGCAAGCACCGTGGGTTCGAATCCCACCCTCTCCGCCAGCCATCCTGCCGTTCGCGTCGGGCGGCGCCATGGAGAGGTCGCCTAGAGGCCTAGGGCGCGGCACTGGAAATGCCGTATGGGGAAACTCATCGTGGGTTCGAATCCCACCCTCTCCGCCACTCCTTCCCCCTTCGGACCCCCGGCCGCTATCATTCCTAGGCCGTGCTAGGCGGGGAACTAGCGGTGCCCTGTACCTGCAATCCGCTCCAGCAGGGCTGAATCCCCTCCCGAGGTCCGCTGCCCGCGGACGCCAACGGGGCGATCGGTGTTGAGGATCGGGTCCCGCGCAGCGGCGACGCGTGAACCACGTCAGGTCCGGAAGGAAGCAGCGTTAAGCGCTGCTCGCCGGGTGCCGCGGACCGGCCTGGTCCGAGCCGAACGCCACGGTCGGGCTCGCGAGCGGTCGTGATCGACGGAGGGTGCACGGCATATCCAGCTCCGCTGTGCGCGCTGTCCTGCCGACCGCGCTGGGCGGAGACGCCGCAGAGGTCAGGGACCGGCCCCCGAAGGCGCGGACCGGGCCAGGGAGACCGATGGCCGACAGCCCCAGCACGATGAGCGCGGAGAGCGAAGGCCCCCGGCAGGCGCTCTATCGGCGCTTCCGTGCCCAGACGTTCAGCGAGATGGTCGGCCAGGGTCCGGTCGTCCAGACGCTCCGCAACGCCGTGCGCCTGGACCGGGTCGGCCATGGCTTCCTCTTCGTGGGCCCCCGCGGGACGGGCAAGACGTCCATGGCGCGGATCATGGCCAAGGCCGTCAACTGCACCGACCTCCGCGACGGCGAGCCCTGCGATGCCTGCCCGAGCTGCACCTCCATCCGCGAGGGTCGGGCGCTCGACGTCATCGAGCTGGACGCCGCCTCCAACAACAAGGTCGACGACATGCGCGAGCTCGTCCCGCGCGTCTACACGGGTGCGGCGGACCTGCGCCGCAAGGTCTTCATCATCGACGAGGTGCAGCGCATCAAGGAGGGCTGGGACGTCCTTCTCAAGACCCTCGAGGAGCCACCTCCGGGGGTCCTCTTCATCTTCTGCACGACGGACCCCAGCCAGATCCGCCCGGCCGTCGTCTCCCGGCTGCAACGCTTCACCTTCCGGCCCCTGGCCCTGCCGGAGATCGAGGGCAAGCTCGGGCGCATCCTGGAGGCCGAGGGGCGCACCGTGGAGCCGGAGGCCATCGCTCTCATCGCCCGCCTGGCCGGCGGCGGCATGCGCGACGCCGAATCCATGCTGGACCAGGTGCTCGTCAGCTCGGCGGACCCCATCAGCGCGGGCTCTGTGGCCGACCTGCTCGGCTTGGCCGACGTCGCCATCGTCGACGACTTCATCGCCGCCCTGGTGGCAGGCGACGTGCTGGGCGGCATCCGTCTCCTGGACGCCCTGGAGACCGACGGACGCGACCTGGTGGCCTTCAGCGAGCAGCTCGTGACGCGCCTGCGAGAGGTGCTCGTGGAGCGCCTGTCCGCGTCGTCTCCGGGGTCGCGCGCTGGCGTGCGCCCACTCACGGAGGCTGCGCGGCGCCTGACCGGCATCGATGCCAGCCGCAGCGGCCTGGGAGGCTACCGCTGGCAGCTGGAGCTCTGCCTGCTGGCGGCCGCGGAGGGCGTCTCCGCAGGCCCAGCACCTGCCGCCGGCCCACCATCTGCCGCCGCGTCGCCTGAGAGGCCGGCACCAGCTGCGCCCCAGCGGACACCGCCGGCGGCAGCACCAGTTTCAGAGTCGCGACCGCCTGGTGCGTCCGGGCCCGGGACCCCGTCACGCACGCCGCCGGAGCCATCCATGGCGGCAGCGGCCCCGCGGTCCGCCACGCCGGTGAAGGCGCGTCCCGTCGAGCGACCCGCGGTCCCGTCCGACCCGGAGGACATCCTGGCCATCCGCGCAGCCTGGCCCAGCATCGTGGCTGCCATCAGCGCCAACCCGGCCAATCGCCCGCTGGTGAGCTCCTGCCGCCCCGTGGAGTTCCGCGACGGCTTCCTCGTCCTGGGCTTCCCGGAGGGCCAGGCCTTCATGCGCGACATCGCCGAGCGCAAGCGGCGCGTGCTCGAGGACGGCATCGTGGCCGTCGTCGGTCGGCCGGTGGCGGTACGCTGCGTGGTGACCAACCTGGAGCTCGTCGAGCCCGTGGACGTCGGCGAAGACGACCTCGTCGCACAGGCGCGACGCGTCTTCGATGGCGAGCTGGCCGGGGTCGAGGACATCGACTAGTCACGAAGGAGACAGCGCGTGGGCATGGGTAACCTGGCCAGGATGGCCCAGCAGATGCAGGCCGACATGGCCCGCATCGAGCAGGAGTTGCATGACCTGCAGGTCGAGGGCAGCGCCGGCGGCGGTGTCGTCAAGGCGGTCGTGACGGGCAAGCAGGAGATCGTCTCGCTGACCATTGACCCGAGCGTTGTGGATCCCGGGGACGTGGAGATGCTGCAGGATCTCATCGTCGCGGCCGTGGGCGACGCCCTGGCCAATGCTCGCAAGACGGGCGAGGACAAGATGGCGCGCGTCACCAGTGGCCTGCGCATCCCAGGCCTCTAGGCCCGGCTCTGCCCTACGCCCGTGAGCCCGCTCATCGAGCCCGTCGCCAGGCTCATCGAATCCTTCTCCCGCTTGCCCGGCATCGGTCCCAAGACCGCGCAGCGACTGACCTACCACCTCCTGCGGGCGCCGGACACGGAGGCCCGCGCGCTGGCCGCCGCCCTCGTGGCCGTGCGTGACGACGTCGTCTTCTGCGATCGCTGCCACGACATCAGCACCGGCCCCCTGTGTCCCATCTGCAGCGACCCCGGGCGGGATGACGCGCGCCTCTGCGTGGTCGAGGAGCCCCTCGACGTGCTGGCCCTGGAGCGGACGCGCGCCTTCCGCGGTCGCTACCACGTCCTGCACGGCGCCATCTCACCGGTGGACGGCATCGGCCCCGAACGGCTGCGCATCGGCACGCTGCTCGACCGCATCGCCGAGCGGGACGCCGCCGGTGCGCCCTTCGAGGAGGTCGTCATCGCCACCAACCCGACCCTGGAGGGTGAGGCCACGGCCATGTACATCGCCGAGCGCGTCTCGGGCCAGGTGGGCATCGTCTCGCGCATCGCGCGGGGCATCCCTGTCGGCGGCGACCTCGAGTACGCCGACGAGGTGACGCTCGTGCGGGCCCTGCAGGGCCGCCAGCTACTGGAGAGAAGCGCCGAGCGGTGAGATACCTGGTGAACGAGGCGCTCCTGAGGCTCATCAAGCCGCTCATCGCGCTGCTCATGGCAGCTCTCCTGTACTGGATCGTCACGGGCCTGCTCGGCGAGCCGGGGTCAGCGCTCCTCTTCCTGGCCTGCTGGATCAGCGCGGCGGCCTTCATCCTCCTGGCTGAGACGGGCGTCATCTAACCTGAGTGCGCCGCCTCCGCGCTGCCGTCTGCCACTGGCCGTCCGAGGCTCGCCGCCGATAGGCCAGCGCTGGCGAGGCGTCCACCCTCGGCCGTTTGACGAGATGCCTGCGGGCGCCTATCATCCTCGTTCTGCGCAGCGCGGACCACGCGCAGCGCCACTCGGACCCGCGCGGTCCGATGGGGTGGCCAGACCTGCGGTTGACAGCCCTTCGGGGTCCGTGTCATCATAGGCGGCCGTGCCGAGAGACCAGCAGTAGGTTGGCATCGGCGGGCACCTTAACAAGTGAAGAGTGGCAGACAGAGTCATTTGTTTGTGCGAGCGGGCAAACCCCGAAACCAAAGGATGGACCGCAAGGAACGTCCTTTATCGTCGGAGAGTTTGATCCTGGCTCAGGATAAACGCTGGCGGCGTGCATGAGACATGCAAGTCGAACGGACGACCTCGGGCTTGCCTGAGGTCGTTAGTGGCGAACGGCTGAGTAACGCGTGGGTGACCTGCCCGGAAGTGGGGAATAACTGCCCGAAAGGGTGGCTAATACCGCATGTGGCCATACGTTCGTTCGTATGACCAAAGCCGCAAGGCGCTTCCGGAGGGGCCTGCGTTCGATTAGCTCGTTGGTGGGGTAACGGCTCACCAAGGCGACGATCGATAGGTGGTCTGAGAGGATGATCACCCAGACTGGGACTGAGACACGGCCCAGACTCCTACGGGAGGCAGCAGTCGGGAATTTTGCTCAATGGGCGAAAGCCTGAAGCAGCAACGCCGCGTGAGGGATGAAGGCCTTCGGG
>JBFYUV010000071.1:0-2781 GCA_041299865.1 Chloroflexota bacterium | reverse complement strand
CCTCGGGGCACGAGACAGGTGCACCGAGACCGTCAGGCGCTGATGCTCCGGCACCCTATTCTCCCTCGCTGTGTGCTCGTCGCCCATGCTGTCAGGCGGCCCCGGCGCGCACCCTCGAGCGTGGCGGCTGCCCTGCTGGCGGGATGCTGCGACGTACTCTCACACAGCGAGCGTAACAGCGAGTGCGACAAAGGTCACGATCTGGCCGACCAGCGTCACAATCTCGTGGGATATCTAACTGCTATTGTGTTCGAGTGATCGCCGGCTGGCGGCACCGAAGAGGAACCAGCTGCGGCGGCTGCTCCGGATCGCCGGGGCCCTTCCTGTTCGGAGAACGAGAAAGGGGGCTGCTCAGGACGGTCAATAGACGACACCCATCCACGTCCGTGATGATGGTCCAGGAGGAGAGTTCAAGCATGCGACTTAACAGCAAGCTCCGCTTCGGAGCGGTAGTCCTAGCCACGACAGCGGTCGTCGCCGGGAGTTTCGCGGGCGTCCTCGCGCAGGACGAGTCGGCCGCGCCGGAGGAGTGCACGCCGTACACCGTCGGCGTGACCGTCTACAACATGTCGTCCTTCATCACCCTGGGCAAGATGGGCCTCGACGCCTATGCCGCGGCGAACTGCATCAACGTCGAGTGGAACAGCGCCAACGACGACGTAAACACCCAGATCTCCCAGATGCAGCAGCTCATCGGCAAGCAGGTCGACGCGATCATCATCGTGCCGGTCGATGCCTCGACGCTCGGCCCCCAGGTCCAGCAGGCGAACGATGCCGGCATCCCGGTCATCGCGGTGAACACCGGCCTGATCGGCGAGGCGGCGGAGCTGCTTACAAGCAGCGTGCTGCCCGATGACGTGCTTGCCGGTGAAGCCGAGATGCAGCAGCTGGCTGACCTCCTCGGTGGTGAGGGCAAGATCGTCGTGCTCCAGGGACCCCTGGGTTCCTCGCCCGAGATCAACCGCACCCAGGGCATCAACAACGTCCTGGCCAAGTATCCCGACATCGAGGTCCTGGCCATGGACACGGCCAACTGGGCACGCGACCAGGCCTACAACAAGATGAAGAGCTGGGTGTCCGCATTCGGTCCGGAGATCGACGGCTTTGTGTCCGAGAACGATGACATGGCCATCGGCGGTCACCAGGCGCTCGCCGAAGCCGGCATCGACATCCCCATCACGGGCATCGACGGCATCCAGGACGGGCTCCAGGGCGTGCTGGACGGCTGGCTGAACGCCACCAACCTGCAGAACGGCATCCTCGAGCTCGCCGAGGGCCTCGCCGTCACCAAGCTCATCCTCGACGGCCAGCCGTACGAGAAGGAGTACTGGTACGTCATGCCGCCGGTCACCGACGTGGAGACGGCGCAGAAGTACTACGACCAGATCTTCGGCGACAACGCCGAGTTCCTCGCAGGGCTTCCGGCCCTCGTCGACGCCAACGTCGCATCGGGCGATCTCTCCAACCAGTAGCGCTGGACCTCGCGGCGCGTCCCTCGACCCAGCTGCGTCCCGCTGACGCAGGCGGGCCAGGGGCGCGCTGACGGGACACGCACGGCATCACCACTGCTGGGCCTGCCGGTCATCGCCCGGGAGGCCCGGCCGTGGCTGACTTCCTGAAGGAACGCATCCGGCGTGCTGGAGAAACGCAGCGCCGGTAGTGAGAAGGGGCACGACCGATGGACTTCGCAGGCTACGACAAGGACTTCAGGCTGAATGGCAAGGTCGCCCTCATCACTGGGGCCGCCGCCGGCATCGGCAGGGCGATCGCGGACCTCTACGCGGATAAGGGCGCAGATCTCTGCCTGGTCGACCTTTCCGAGTCCGTGCACGAGGCTGCCCGCGAGCTCGCCGGCCGGGGCGTCAAGACCCATGCCGTGACAGCCGACCTAACCGTCAGCGGCAGCGTGGACTCGGTGGTCGCGGAGGCGCTCGCGACGTTCGGTCGGATCGACATCCTCGTGAACAACGCCGGGGTGGTCCTGCTCGATGCCGCGGAGTCACTGTCCGAGGACTTCTGGGACAAGACCATGGCCATCAATCTCAAGGTGCCCTTCCAGCTCTCCCAGCTGGTCGGCCGCGAGATGATCAAGGCCGGCGGCGGGAAGATCGTCAACCTGGCGTCCCAGGCCGGCATCGTGGCCCTCGATCGTCATGTCGCGTACTGCGCCAGCAAGGGCGCCATCATCATGATGACCAAGGTCCTGGCCTTCGAATGGGGACGCCACGGCATCTGCGTCAACGCCATCTCGCCGACCGTCACCATGACCGAGCTCGGTAAGCGGGCGTGGGGAGGCCAGGTCGGCGAGGACTTCAAGAAGCTCATCCCGACGGGACGGTTCGCCTACCCAGAGGAGGTCGCTGCCGTCGCCCTGTTCCTGGCCAGCCAGGCGGCCGACATGATCAACGGCGAGAACGTGCTCATCGACGGCGGCTACACGACCAACTGATCAGCCGCGAAAGGATGGAGAGGGACGACCCATGCAGCGCATCTTCGATGACCCCTCCCGCGTCGTGGAGGACATGCTGACCGGTTGGCTGAAGGCCAATAAGGCCACCATCGCCGGAACCGAGAACCCACGCGTCGTGCGCTATCGGTCGGCTCCCATCGCCGGCAAGGTGGGCCTCGTGACCGGCGGTGGCTCGGGACACGAACCCGCCTTCCTCGGCTACATCGGCGAAGGCATGATGGATGCCGTGGCCATCGGCGAGATCTTCTCGTCCCCATCGGCCCAGGCCTTCTACGATGCCTTCCGAGCCGTCGACAGCGGCAAGGGTGTGG
>JBFYUV010000068.1:0-21044 GCA_041299865.1 Chloroflexota bacterium | reverse complement strand
CCACGGCCACGCGTGAAGGTGACATGCAGGTCCTCGACCACCAGCAGGGGCGATGTAGCGGCCGCTCCACCGTGCGGCCTCGTGGCCGCCGGCGTGCTGACGGTCACCCGGCCGCCGGTCCGGGACGGCTCGTGAGCGGGCCAGGTCCCGCGCTCCGCGGCAGCTGGCGCGGCCGCTGCGTCGCGATGGCCTGCGCGCGCGTGGGCGGGAGGCCCCGCTCGGCACGCGCCAGATAGTCGGCCAGGACAGCCATGTAGCGATCGGGCTCCTCGGCGTGGGACATGTGGCCGGACTGCTCGAAGATGACCCACTCGGCCTGGGGGATGCGCTCGGCGATGATGGCCATCTGAGCTGGCGTGGCCTCGTCATGCCGACCGCTCGTGATGAGGAGCGGCACCTCGACGGCATCGAGCCGGGGGGTGATGTCCCAGTCGCCCAGCGTGCCCACGACGTGGAACTCGGTAGGCCCGTTCATGGTCCGGTAGACCTGAGGATTGCGCCCGATCTTGGCGAACGTCCGCGTCACCGGCTCCGGGAACGGCACCACCCGGCAGACGTGACGCTCGTAGAAGACGTTGACGGCGGCCTCGTACTCGGGGTCGTCCCAGGTGCCCGCGGCCTCGTGGCGGTCGAGGACCTCGATGACCTTCGGCGGCAGGTCCGCACGCAGGCGCCCCGTCTCGGCGACCCACAGGGGCATGCTGGCCGGCGAGCTGGCGATGGTCCCGGAGATGACGCCCGCCGGCTGCCGCACGAGGTACTCCATGAGCAGCATGCCGCCCCAGCTCTGGCCCAGGATGTGGACGCGCTCGAGGCCCAGCGCCTCGCGGACGGCATCGACCTCGCGCACGTAGAAGTCCACTGTCCAGCGTGCTGGATCGTCTGGCTGGTCGGAATTGCCGCAGCCCTGCTGGTCGTAGAAGATGACGCGCCGGCCCGCAGCAGACACGGCGGCGATGGCCTCGATGTAGTCGTGACAGGCGCCCGGCCCGCCGTGGAGCAGAAGCAGCGGCGCGTGACCCTCCTCTCGCTCCCGCTCCGCATCGCCGACGATGCCGACCCACGTCCGCTGGCCTTCGAAGGTGATGAAGCGTTCCTCGGCGCCCAGCGCCGGGTCGATGGTCACGAGTTCGGTGTCGTTCATGTCGCTTGCTCCCACGTGATGTGCAGACTCCCAGCCACCAGCTCGGCGCTCCGATGACAGGCCGCCCGGCTGCCGGGACCGGTCGGCAGGAGCGCCGGGATCTCGATGTGACAACGCTCCACGGCGGCCGGGCAGCGCGGCGCGAAGGGGCAGCCCGGGGGCAGCGTGGCCGGGTCGGGCGGCGTGCCCTGGATCTGGGGCAGGCGCCGGCGCCGCTCCAGGATCGACGGGATGCTGGCGCGCAGCCCGGAGGTGTAGGGGTGGTGCGGGGTCGAGAGCAGCTGAGCCACGGGCGCCTCCTCCACGACCCGACCTGCGTACAACACCACGGCGCGCTCGCAGAGCTCTCGCACGACGCCGAGGTCATGGGTGATGAGCAGCAGGGCCATGTTCCGGTCGCGCACCAGCGAACGCATGAGCTCCAGGATCTGCGCCTGGACCGTGACGTCCAGGGCCGTCGTCGGCTCATCGGCGATGAGCAGCTCGGGCTCACCGGCCAGCGCCATGGCGATCATGACGCGCTGCCGCATACCGCCCGAGAGCTCGTGCGGGTAGCGCTCCACCACGCTGGCTGGATCGGTCAGACCGACTGCGGCGAAGAGCCCGATGACGCGCGTGCGAGCATCCGGCCTCGAGAGGCCGAAGTGGAAGCGCAGCGCCTCGGCGACTTGCTCGCCGGCCCGGTAGAGCGGATCCAGGGCCGTCAGCGGGTCCTGGAAGATCATAGCCACCCGCTCGCCGCGCACCCGTCGGTACTGCGATTCGGGTAGCCCCACCAGCTCATCGCCCTCGAGACGGATGCTGCCCTCGACGGTGCTCGTGCGCGGCGGCAGGAGCCCCATGATGGCGCGGCTGCTTACGGACTTGCCGGAGCCCGACTCACCCACCAGGCCGACGATCTCGCCGGCCCTGATGGTCAGATCCAGCTCGTTGACGGCATTGACGGGGCCGGCGATGGTGCGGAAGCGGACGGACAGGCCACGGACCTCGAGCAGGTTGGTCCCGCTGGCCGGCGCAGCCGGCAAGGCAACTGGCGCCGGCCCGGTCGCCCCGACCGCATCCGGTCCGGCCACGACAGGCCCGCTCGAAGCTCGCAGCGGCACCCTCATCGCTCGCGCTCCCGCGGGTCGAGCTGGACCCGAAGCCCGTCACCGACGAGATTGAAGCAGACGACCGCGATCATGATGGCCAGGCCCGCGGAGACCGCCGGAAGTGGATTCTGGAGCAGATACGAGCGGCCGTCAGCGAGCATCGAGCCCCAGTCGGGGTCCGGCGGCTGCTGGCCGAGGCCCAGGAAGCTGAGGGCTGCGATGTCCAGGATGGCGTAGGCGAGGTCGATGGTGGACTGCACCACGACGGGCCCGACGAGGTTGGGCAGGATGTGCCGGAAGATGATGCGCCGGTCGGAGTAGCCCAGCGCCCGCCCAGCGTCCACGTAGGCCTGGTTACGCTGGACGAGGGTCACGCTGCGCACGAGCCGGGCCATCGCCGGCACGTAGATGACGCCCAGGGCCAGCACCACGGTGTTGAGGCCGCGGCCGAAGGTGGCCACCACGAGGACTGCCAGCAGCAGCGCCGGGAAGGCTAGCAGGGCGTCCAGGGGCCGCATGATGACCGCCTCCCGCGCGCCGCCGTAGTAGCCCGCGATGAGCCCCAGCGGCACGCCCACCACGCCGCTGACGATGACCACCACGAGCGCCCCCAGCAACGTCGGCGCGGCGCCGTAGATGACCCGTGCCAGGACGTCGCGGCCAGGCTTGTCCGTGCCCAGCGGGTGCTCGGCGCTGGGGCTCAGCAGTGACTGCGTGAGGTCCTGGGCGATCGGGTCGGCCTGGGTCAGAAGCCAGGGCGCCACCGTTGCGATGAGCAGCGGGATGAGCACGATGAGGGCGACGAGCGCAGCCCGGTTGCGTACCAGCGGCGCGGCTGCGATGCGCCGCAGCGCCGTGCGGTAGAACGGCGCTACGGGCAGCGAGGCGTACATGCGGCCGATCACGTGTAGCGGATCCGCGGGTCGATCACGGCGTAGAGCAGATCCGTGAGCAGGTTGATGAGGATGAAGAGGACCGTGAGCAGCAGAACGGACGCCTGGATGACCGGGTAGTCGCGGTTCTGGATGGCGTCCGTGATGAGCGAGCCCAGGCCGCCGAGGCCCATCGTCGACTCGACGAGGACCGTGCCCACGACGAGGAAGCCGACCTGCAGCGAGATGACCGTCAGCACCGGGATGAGGGCGTTGCGCAGGGCGTGCTTGACCAGGATGGTGCGCTCAGGCAGGCCCTTGGCTCGGGCGGCCTCGATGAAGTCGGAGGCCAGCACCTCGAGCATGGCGCTGCGGGTCATGCGCGAGGTCAGCGCGATCATGCCCAGCGCGAGGGCGACCGCCGGCAGGATGAGATGGCGGAGCTGGTCGACGGGATCGTCGCCGCTGCCGAAGGCGGGCAGCCAGCCGAGCCACACGGCGAAGACGAGGATGCCGATGATGGCCGTGAAGTAGACCGGCGAGCTGACGCCCACGAAAGCCAGGAACGAGCCCGCGTAGTCCACGGGGCTCTCGCGCTTGCGTGCCTGGAGCACGCCCAGGGGGATGCCGATGAGGATGGCCAGCAGGACCGATAGGGCCACGAGCTGGACGGTGATATCGAGCCGGGCGAGGATGAGGTCGCTGACATCCTGCTTGAGCTTGTACGACTCGCCGAAGTCGAACTGCACGGCGCGCCCCAGCCAGGCCACGTACTGGGTGATGGGGTCGCCGTCGAGACCGAACTTCTCGCGCAGCTGCACGATGAGCTCGGGGCTGATGCGTTTGCCGCCCAGGACGATGAGGACCGGGTCGCCCGGCGCCAGTCGCACGAGCCCGAAGGTGACGAAGGAGACGAAGAGCAGGGTAGGGATGGCGGCCAGCAGGCGACGTACGGCGTAGCCGGCCATGACGGTGCGGTCTCCCCTCCCTGCTGGATGTGTGGCGCCACCGGGCCCGCCCCGCGGACCCGGTGGCGCAGGATTCAGATGGCTACTCGGTGACCCAGACGTTCTTGAAGAGCGATGCCCAGTACCACAGCGGGCCGACCTCGGCACCCTGCACCCGCTTGTTCACGGCAAGCGGCCAGCCTGGGTTGCTGACGGAGACGAGGGGGGAGTCCTCGGCGATGATGCGCTGCGCCTCGATGAGGAGCTTGGCGCGCTCTGCCTTGTCCGTCAGCGTGTTCTGCTCCTGGAGCAGCGCGTCGACGTCGGCGTTGCTGTAGGCAGAGGCGTTGGCGCCGCCGGCCACGATGTTCTCCGAGCCGAAGTTGGGGCGCAGGTTGCCTGACGGATCAGGGAAGTCCGAGCCCCACGAGCCCACGAAGATGTCGTAGTCGTCGTGGGCGCCGAACTGCTGCGCGATGTTCTCCTGGTAGGTCGTCTTGTTGGCCTCGATGGTGATGCCCAGCTGGGCCATGGAGTCGATGAACGACTCGGCGATGCCCTTCATCGAGGGCGTGGACTCGTAGTACGAGATGGTCATGCCGTTGAGCTGGTCCGCGACGCCCGACTCCTCGAGCAGTTGGGCGGCCTTCTCGAGGTCCTGGTCGTAGGCCGGGAGGGCGTCCCAGGCGGCCTGCCAGGCCTCCTGCTCGAAGGTCCACATCGTGGGGTACACGAGGGTGGCCTTGGTATCGGGCGTCTCCGGCCAGTAGAGCGCGCGCAGGCCGGCCTTGTCCGTGGCGTAGTTGAGGGCCTGGCGGACCTGGACGTTGTCGAAGGGCGGCAGCTGCGTGTTGAAGGTGATCCATTCGCCGTAGAAGGACGGCGCGAAGGTGAGGCTGACGTTGTCGAAGGACTTCACCGTCTCGTACTGGTCCGACGGCACGTTGTTGACGAGGAAGTCGATCTCGCCGGTCTCCAGGCCGGCCACGCGCGTGGTGGGCTCGGGCAGGATCTTGATGGTGATCTCATCGAGATAGGGGCCGCCGCTGGCCTTGTCCCAGTAGTCGTCATTGCGGGCCAGCTTCTGGTAGTCGCCGGAGACCCACTCCACGAACTTGAAGGGACCGGTGCCGATGGAGCCTACCCCGGGGGTGCCGTAGTCCTCGCCGGCCGACTCCACGAAGGCCTTGCTCACGACGTGCGCCGCGGTGGAGGCCAGGGCGTACTCGAGCAGCGCGTCCGGCTGGCTCATGGTGATGACGACGGTCTTGTCATCCGGCGCCGTGACGTCGGCGACGTTGCCGAGCATCCAGCCCACGTACGAGCCCAGCTCCGGGTCGCGCACGCGGTTCAGGCTGAAGACGACGTCCTCGACCGTCACCGGGCTGCCGTCGTGGAAGTTGACGCCTTCGCGGATGGTCAGCGTGTAGGTCAGCCCGTCCTCGCTGACTGTCCAGTCGGTGGCCAGGTTGGGGCAAAGGGCCGTGTCGCCCTCGCAGAACTTGAGAAGCGGCTCCGTGATGCTGGAGGTGGCCAGGCCGGAGACGAAGTCGTAGTCGAAGGCCGGGTCGACGGATGTGGGCTCGCCCTCGACGACGGCGACGATGGAGCCGCCCACCTGGGGCTCCTGGGCGACGGCCGCGGCCGGCAGGAGGGCGGCTGTCGCGACGATGGCCATCGTGCTCAGGGCCATCAGCCGGGGCCACGGGGATAGCAGTCTCATGGGTGCTCTGATCCTCCTTGCGATGGGCCGGCATCGCGGCCGCGCCGGCGCTCAGCCCGTTGGCGACGAGGGTCGCCGCGCGAAGTGTACCGCGGTGCTCGGTGTCAGCAGGGATACGTCTTGGTCGCGGCGCAGCCCGCAGCACTCGCCGGGCCCGCCGGGCCGACCTCGCTGGAGTCGCCGAGGCGGGTATCCTCAGATCCGTGAACCGAGCACCATCGACAGGCCGACGAAGCACTGGTCTCGCATGCCCCTGAGTCGCCGCGAGCGGGTGCGCCGCGCGCTGCGCCACGAGCCCCTCGACCGTCTGCCCACCCAGGTCGGCTGGACCGCGCAGATGGGCGACCGACTGGCGAGGCACTTCGGCTCGGCGGTCTCGGAGCTGCCTGCCCGCTTCGACAACCACCTCGTGCGCGTGGACCTGAGCCACCAGCCACGCCTCAGCCCGGATGGCCGGACGCGCACCGACTGGTGGGGTGCCGGTCACGACGCGGCGGAGGAGGGCTACTTCATCCGCGAGAGTCCCTTGGCGAGTGCTCCCGACCTCGACGGCTACGCCTGGCCGGACCCCGAGGCAGCCGGCCTGCTCGACGACGCTGCCCGCCTGCGCGAGCGCACCGGCGAGGACGGGTTCGTGGTGCCCAACCTGGGCTTCGCACTCTTCGAGCGGGCCTGGTCGCTGCGCGGCTTCGAGCAGCTGCTCTTCGACCTGGCGGCGGACCCGGCCTACGTGGCCGAGCTGCTCGACCGCATCACGGAGATCCAGCTCGTGCTCATCGGGCGCTACCTGGACATGGGCGTCGACGGCGGCTACTTCGGCGACGATTACGGTGCCCAGGCCGGCCTGCTCTTCTCGCCGGCCACCTGGCGCAGCCTCGTCAAGCCGCGCCTGGCTCGGCTCTTCGCACCCTTCGTGGAGCGCGGCCTGCCCGTCCTCATGCACTCCGATGGGCGTATCGACGAGATCGTCCCGGACCTCGTGGAGATCGGCCTGACGGCCCTCAACCCGGTCCAACCCGAGGTCCTGGAGCACGCCTGGCTGCGCGCCACGTTCGGAGGGCGGCTGGCGTTCTACGGGGGTGTCTCCACGCAGACCGTGCTGCCGTACGGGTCGGCCGCCGAGGTCCGCGATGCGGTGGTCGCCTGCCGCGCGAGCCTGGCGCCCGACGCTACGGGGCTGCTGCTGGCGCCCTCCCATCGCCTGATGGCGGACATCCCCATGGCCAACGTGGAGGCCCTGCTCGTGGCATTCGCAGAGGCCGCCTGAGGCCATGGACGCTGAGGCGCGACGATGGCGCATGGAGGCCGCTTTCAGCGAGCGCTACGGCGGCCTGCCCACGACCTGGTGCCGTGCCCCGGGCCGGGTTGACCTCATGGGCAGCCACACCGACTACAACGAGGGCCACGTGCTGACGATGACGGTCGATCGCGACACGTGGCTGGCCGTCCGGCCGCGGGCCGACGGCCGGGTCGCCATCGCCTCCCTGGACCTGCCCGGCGAAGCGGAGTTCAGGCTGGCGGACATCCGCCGGGACGCCCACGCGCCGTGGACCGACTACGTGCGTGGCGCCGCCAGCGTCCTGGTGGCTGAGGGCCGCGAGCTCGTCGGCTTCGATGGGCTGGTGCAGTCGAGCGTGCCCTTCGGTGCCGGGCTCTCCTCCTCGGCGGCCATCGAGGTCGCGTCGCTGCTGGCCTTCGCGGCCGTGAGCGGCTTCCATCTCGCACCTCTTGAGACGGCCATCCTCGGCCAGCGGGCCGAGAACGAGTTCGTGGGCGTCAGCTGCGGCATCCTGGACCAGTACACCTCGGTGCTCGGGCAGGTCGGACACGCCCTCCTGCTCGACTGCCGCCACCTGGAGAGCCGGCCGGTGGCCATCGCCCCGCACCTATCGGTGGTCATCTGCGACACCCGAGCGGAGCGGCAGCTGGGCGCCACGGCCTACGGGGAGCGGCGTTCCCAGTGCGAGGCCGGCGTCACGCACCTGCGCACGATCGATCCTGGGGTCACGGCCCTGCGCGACGTCAGCCCGGCGCTCCTCGCCGCCCACGAGGCGGAGCTGCCCGCTGTCGTCGCCAGGCGATGCCGCTTCATCGTCGAGGAGGATCGGCGTGTCCTCGAGCTTGCCGAGGCCCTGCCGACAGGAGATCCGACGGTGCTGGCCGCGCTGCTCGATGCCTCATACGACGGCGCCACGCGCCTCTTCGAGATCGGCGCGCCCGCCATGACCGCCATGCACGAGGCCATGCGCGAGGCCCCCGGGCTCATCGCCCGCCGCCAGGCCGGTGCCGGCTTCGGCGGCTGCCTGGTGGCCTTCGTGGAGCCCGACGCCGTCTCTGCCTTCAGTACCCGGGTCGAGCGAGCCTACCTGGCTGCCACCGGCATCGAGCCCCGGATCTTCCCCGTGGAAGCCGCCGCCGGCGCCTGCGCCATCGACTGACGGTCCCGATGCCGTGCCCTGCCACCACCCTCAGCGCGCCAGCACCCCCTGCACGATCTCGCGGAGCGGCCGGCCGCTGACCTGGGCCAGCTCGTAGCGCACGCGCGTCACCGGCTTGTCCAGCTCCAGCAGGCGCCCCAGGTCGATGGGCGTGGCCACCAGCACGATGTCGGCATCCACGCGCTGCAGCGTCTCCTTGAGCTCCCGCATCTGCGTCTCGCCGTAGCCCATGGCTGGCACCAGCGGCTCCAGGTCCGGGTAGCGCTGCAGCACGGCCTTGATGGAGCCGACCGCGACAGGCTCGGGGTCGACGAGCTCGGCGGCACCGAAGCGGCGGGCCGCCACGACGCCGGCCCCATAGGTCATGCCACCGTGGGTGAGGGTCGGACCGTCCTCGACGATGACCACGCGCTTGCCTTCGACGGGGGGTCCCTCGAGCGTCAGGTCGGAGCGGGCCGTGAGCACCTCCGCGGCGGGGTTGAGCGCCGCGATGCTGCCCAAGACCGCGTCGAGCGAGGCCTGGTCGGCCGAATCGACCTTGTTGACGATGACCACGTCTGCCATGCGCAGGTTGGTCTCACCGGGGTGGTAGCGGCGCTCGTCGCCGGCACGCAAGGGGTCGGCCACGACGATGTGGAGGTCCGGCCGATAGAACGGCAGGTCGTTGTTGCCGCCATCCCAGAGGATGACGTCGGCTTCGCGCTCGGCCTCGCGCAGGATGGCCTCGTAGTCCACGCCAGCGAAGACGACGCGTCCCGCTTCAAGGTGCGGCTCGTACTCCTCGCGCTCCTCGATGGTGGTCTGGTGGCGGGCCAGGTCGTCGCGGCTGGCGAAGCGCTGCACGCGCTGGGCGGCCAGGTCGCCGTAGGGCATGGGGTGGCGCACCACGACCGGCGCGTGACCGGCCTCGGCCAGCAGCGCAGCCACGGCCCGCGTGGTCTGGCTCTTGCCGGCGCCGGTGCGCACGGCACAGACGGCCACCACGGGCAGGCTGGAAGCCAGCATCATCTCGGCCGGTCCCAGCAGGCGGAACTCGGCGCCTGACGCCAGGGCGCGCGAGGCGGCGTGCATGACGGTCTCGTGGCTGACATCGCTGTAGGAGAAGACCACCACGTCGACCTGCTCGTCGGCCACGATCCGCTCGAGGTCCGCCTCCGGGACGATGGGGATGCCTCCCGGGTAATGCTCTCCGGCGAGCGCCGCGGGGTAGCGCCGAGCATCGATGCCCGGGATCTGCGTGGCCGTGAAGGCCACGACCTCGACCGCGGGGTCGGCGCGATAGACGACGTTGAAGTCGTGGAAGTCGCGACCTGCGGCCCCCATGATCAGCACCCTGGTCCTGTCCACACCGGCCTCCCATCGCCTCTCCGTCGCCGGGCGGCGAGCGTTGCCGAGGCGAACGTCTATGTTGCCACCCCGCACGGCCGTCCGGCACGTGCCAGCGCCCGGGAGCGGGGCGCAGGAGAGCGGGGCCGTCCAGCGCGGCCTGCGCCACTCAGGCCAGGGCTGCTCCCCACTCGTCTCCTGCGCGCTGGAGGCGCCGGCTGGCCGGCACGGGCACGTGCCAGCCGATGAGCTCACAGCCGAGGTAGTGGGGTGCCTCCTGGCCCGGAGTGCAGCGCGGGCAGCCCCAGTGGGCCAGGCCCCCATCGTCGGGCAGGTACTCGGTGCTGCAGATGTCCTCGCCGGGGTCACAGCGCCGGTTGTGACAGCCGCAGTCGCAGGCCGGCCAATGGCGGCAGGTGCACAAGGCATCCGCTGAGGGCAGGCGAAGGATCGTCTCCAAGATCGGTGTGGGATCGGCCATCGTGGGGGTCCTCCGGGCGCTCGCGTGCCACGTCATGCCGCCCCCCGCGCAGGATGACGCGATAGATAAAAGCGATAGCGAGATGGTGATAGTGCGCCACCGTGTCAAGGGGCGCCACCCTGACCGGCGCTCCGTCCGTCCGTCCGACCCGCTGCGAGCGGTGCACGGTCGGTCGGGTCGTCCGTCCGCCCGTGCCGTTCTCTCCTGCCCGGCTCGGCCTCAGGGTCCTGTGGGAAGCTTCCGTGCGAGGTCCCCGGTGCGCACCAGCCCCGGCTCGACGACCACGGCGTTGGCGCCGCGCAGGCGCAGGGCACGACCGAGCTCGGAGTTGGCCAGCTGCATGGCATCCAGCCCGAAGCGGGCGCTGAACTGGGCGCAGCCGGTGTGGGGTTGGGCCGAGACCTCGATGATCGCGGCGCCCACGGCCAGCCGGGATCCCGGCGGCAGATTCTCTTGCGAGAGGTCGAGGTCGACATAGAGCTGGTCGCCGGCCTGGGCCCAGGCCCCGGGCCCGGCGTCTCCGGCGATGAGCTCCGCGAAGCGGGCGTTCATGACCGTCACCTGTGCGTACGGACTGGGCTGCCCCGTGGCCCTGCTGGGCCGGTTGACCCAGTCGTCGCCGACCAGGCCGACTTCGCGATCGAGTTCGCCGACCGCGAGGACCTCGCGTTCGCCCTGGCCCGTCCGTCGAACGATAAGGCGGACCGGCCCATCATCCCGCGGCGCCGCGGTGACGTGCTCCATGCCCTGCTCGAGCTCTGCCGCCGTCCGGTGTGTCATGGCTGCCGAGTATGCCGCACTCGGCCGTCGTGGCACCGTCACAGAGGTCTGCTTGGATAGCGACCCATGAGCACGGCACTCGCATCCCCCTCGCCGGCCGACGATCGACCCCTCAACGGAGCCGCGCCTTCGCGTTGGGCCGATGTGGCGGCCTTCATCGGTGGTGGGCTGGCCGCTGCGCTGGGCATCGCCATCGCTGAGCTCATGGCGGGCCTCGCCGCGGGTGCGCCCTCGCTCGTCATCGCCATCGGCGACCTCGTCATCGAGAACCAGCCGCCCGGTGCCAAGGAGCTCATCGTGGAGCTCTTCGGCACCAACAACAAGCTCGCCCTCAACGTCGGCATCGTCCTGGCCACGCTCCTCGTCGCCGGCCT
This sequence comes from Chloroflexota bacterium, assembly GCA_041299865.1. Lineage (GTDB taxonomy): Bacteria > Chloroflexota > Limnocylindria > Limnocylindrales > CSP1-4 > JAFMJV01. The sequence continues at coordinate 9,868 of JBFYUV010000068.1, read as the reverse complement.
CCTGGGCGTGGCCGGCCGGCGTCGCTGGAGCATCCCGGTGGCGGGCTTCGTCGTAGCCGGCGGGGTGGGTCTCGTGTCGGCGCTGGCACAGTCCCTGACGGACCCTGTGCTGGCCCTCGTCACCGTCGTGGTCGCCATCAGCGCAGCGCTCGCAGCGTTGCGCATGATGCTGCGTGCCACGGGTCCCGCGTGGGCAGGCTCAGCCGGGCGAGATCCGGCAGCCGCCGCCGGGGCGCAGATGCCCGACTGGGATCGGCGGCGCTTCCTGCAGATCGGTGGCGGCGTGGCCGTAGGGTCGCTCGTGGTCGGCCTGGTGGGTCGCAATCTCCTCGACCACCGCCCGGGTGGCGCCGTCGAGGGCGCCACGCTGCCTACCGCGGCCGGCCCTGTGCCGGAGGTGCCCGCGGCCGCCTCCCTGGACGTCGAAGGCATCACGCCCATCGTCACCCCCAACGAGTCCTTCTACCGCATCGACACAGCGCTCGTGACGCCGCGGGTGGATGTCGCCGACTGGCAGCTGACGGTCAAGGGCCTCGTGGACCGCGAAGTCCGGCTGACCTACCAGCAGCTCTCGGAGCTTCCGGTCTTCGAGCAGTTCGTGACCATCGCCTGTGTCTCCAACGAGGTCGGCGGTCGGCTGATCGGCAACGCCCTGTGGACGGGCGTGGACCTGCGCGAGGTGCTCGACATGGCCGGTGTGCAACCTGAGGCGACGCAGATCGTGGGCCGCTCAGTGGACGGCTTCACGGCGGGCTTCCCGACCTCCTGGGCCATGGACCCCGAGCGTCGGCCGATGATCGCGCTGGGCATGAACGGCGCCCCGTTGCCGCTCGACCACGGCTACCCGGCTCGCCTCATCATCCCCGGCCTGTATGGCTACGTGAGTGCCACCAAGTGGCTCAGCGAGCTCGAGCTCACGACCTGGGAGGCGTTCGACGGCTACTGGATCCCGCGTGGCTGGGCCAAGGAGGCGCCCATCCTCACCCAGTCCCGCATCGACGTGCCCCGCAACGGCAGCACCTTCGAGGCCGGCGCCAGCGTGGCCATCGCCGGTGTGGCCTGGGCGCCCGACCGCGGCGTGAGCGCCGTGGAAATCTCCATCGACGACGGCGACTGGCAGGCGGCCCGGCTCTCCGTGCCGCTCACCGATGCCACCTGGGTGCAGTGGTCGTTGCCCTGGGTGGCGGGCCCCAGCGGCGCCCACACCATCCGGGTGCGTGCCACGGACGGCAGCGGCGAGGTCCAGACCGACGAGGTGACGCCACCCGCGCCGGACGGCGCACGAGGCCATCACTCGGTCGTGGTCACGGTCGCCTGATCTGGTCGGCCGCTCCTGCCTGTGACATCCTGAGATCATGGCTTCGAGCGACACGGCGCACGACCCTGGACCCAGCAGCCGAGTTCCGGATGGTGAGGTCGAGCTGCTGGAGCGGCAGCTGGAGCGGATGCGCGGCATGCTCTTCGAGTACTCGCGTCTCTTCTTCGTGCACATGCGCACCTGGACGATCGTCGTGCTGGCGATCCTGGCCGCCTCGCTCATCGAGCCGCTGGCAGGGCTCGTGCTCGTCGTGCCCTTCCTGGTGCCCTTCGTCTTCCTCGAGGCCAGCTACCTCTTCTGGTACACCGTCTTCGCTCGCCGCCACGCCGAGTGGCTCGAGCGCGCCATCGCGGCCCGCCTGACATCCGCGCTGCCGGCCGCCCACCGCTTGGAGGCTGCCTACTTCTATCCGCCGGATGCCCCCAAGATCGCCGCCCTCTCCCTGGCACGACCGTTCTCGCACATGAGCGTCATGACGCTGGCCTACGCGGCCGGGGCGGGCCTGCTCTGGCTGGCTGGCCTGGTCCTCTCCCTGGAGTGGGTCTCCGGCCGTGGCGGCGGTTCGCCGCTCCCGGATCTGCTCCTGGACCTGGCGATGCCAATGGCCCTGGCCTGGACCATGGCCATCACCGGCTACCTCGTCTGGACCTGGCTGCGCGGTGCAGACGAGGCACGTCTGCTGGCAGCCCTGGACGCGGCCTACCCGGAAGGCGCCCGACCTGACCCTGCCAGCGGCTCGCCGGTCTCGTCCAGCCGCACCTGACCCTCGATCAGGGTATGGGTCGCGCCGCCCACCCAGATCGCGCCATCGGCAGCCTGGCTGATGCGCGGCCGGCCGGTCCGCCCCAGCAGTGTGCCCTGGCTGGCGAGGTAGGGCGGCTCGAACCTGCCGCTACCCACGAGCCACTGGGCGAGGGAAGCGTTGAGGCTGCCGGTCACGGGATCCTCCACGAGCTCACCGCGGTCGTTGCTGAAGATGGCGCGCACCTCGTAGGCGCAGGGGGCGCCGGGCGGGTAGGCGCCCACGACTCCGATGTCCACGCGCTGCGGGTCGCCGCTCGGCAGTGACGGCGAGACGGCCAGGACCGCCTCCGCGGAGGCCAGCATGACCGCCACCCAGCCGGGCCCGTTGTCCACCCACTGGCTGTCGATGATGGCCTCGCGGTCGATGCGCAGGACGCGGGCGATGCGTGCCAGGTTCGCCTCCGCGACGCGGCCCGAGCGGCGCAGCGGCGGTGCGCGGAAGGCCAGCAGCCCATCCGTGCGCCGGATAGCCACGAGGCCCGCGCCGCATTCCTGGACGATGTGCTCCTCGTCGCGGGGCTGACCCCCGGCGCGCAGCCAGGCGTGGCAGCTGCCCAGCGTCGGGTGCCCCGCGAAGGGCAGCTCGCCGGCGCCCGTGAAGATGCGCACGCGGTAGTCGGCTGCCGGGTCAGTCGGCGGCAGCAGGAAGGTCGCCTCGGACAGGTTGGTCCAGCGCGTGAAGCGCTGCATCTGCTCGCTCGTGAGCCCCTCGGCATCAACGACCACGGCCACGGGATTACCCTGCAGCGGCTCGGGCGAGAAGACGTCGACCTCCTGGAACCGTCGCATCGATCGACCCCCGCTGGCTGCCCTCAGCGGTCGAGGATAGCGGCCTCAGGCGAGCGCGTCGGCCCGTCGCCCTCGCTGGCGATGACGTGCTGCGGCGCCCCGTGCACGGCCGGCATGGCGCCCAGCCGGCCGGCCTGGTAGTCGTGGAAGGCCTGCACGACCTCCTCGCGTGTGTTCATGACGAAGGGTCCCATCCAGGCCACCGGCTCACGGATGGGCCGCCCGCCAAGGATGAGCACATCCATGCTCGGGCTGCGACTCTCCTGGAGCGACGAGGCGCGCAGGCTGATGCTGTCGCCCGCCCCGAAGACGGCCAGCTGGCCCATGGCGATAGGCCGCTGCTCCGGCCCCACGCTGCCCTCGCCGTTGAGGACGTAGAGCAGTGCGTTGTAGTCGGCCCGCCAGGGCAGCTCGAGCTGCGCGCCGGGGCTGAGGGTGGCGTGGACCTGGGTCATGGGCGTGTAGGTCGACCCGGGGCCTCGGACGCCGGCCACGTCGCCCGCGATGATCCGCAGCAGGGCACCCCCGTCCGGGGAGGCGACAAGGGCCACGGCATCGGCGCGCAGGTCCTGGTAACGCGGCGCCGCCCACTTCTGCGAGCGCGGCAGGTTGACCCAGAGCTGGAAGCCGTGGAAGAGCCCGCCGCTCATGACGAGGTGCTCCGGTGGCTTCTCGATGTGGAGGATGCCGGCCCCGGCTGTCATCCACTGGGTGTCGCCGTTGGTGATGACGCCCCCGCCGCCGTTGGAGTCGCTGTGCTCGAAGATGCCGTCGATCATGTAGGTGACGGTCTCGAAGCCGCGGTGCGGGTGCCAGGGAGTGCCCTTCGGCTCACCCGGCGCGTACTCCACCTCGCCCATCTGGTCGAGGTGGATGAAGGGATCCAGGTCGTTCAGCGAGACGCCGGCGAAGGCCCGCCGCACGGGGAAGCCCTCGCCCTCGAAAGCACTCGGTGCGCTTGTCACCGACATCACTGCGCGTGGGCGGGACGCCGCGGGATCGAGGCGGGGAAGACGAGCCAGCGTGGTGATGTCGTCGACGGTGATGGCAGGCATGGGGAGATTCTCCTTGGGCCTGCATCATGCCACAAGATAGTTGCCGGCGCAACTATCTGTCACGCCCGCGGGTTCTGGCGCCGCCTCCCCGACGGCGCTGGCAGGCAGGCGGAGGATTCGGGCGGTCAGCCCGCGGGGCTGCTGGCCGTGCCCCGCTGCTGGGCCACGCGCTCCACGAGAGCCTCGAACTCGGCCCACGAATGGATGTCCACCACGCCGGGCGATGGCTCGTTCCAGGCGTGCACCCGGCGGCAGATGGTGGCTTCAGGCATGGTGGCGACCAGGTCGCGCAGGTGATGCGGTGCATCGTCGAGGTAGATGTCGCAGGCGGCGAGGGACTTGTCCCAGAGGAAGTGCACCTCTCGCGCCGGAATGGCGTGATCGGCCAGCCAGGCCAGGGAATCGGGGATGGCCCACTCGAACTTTGAGCTGACGATGACCAAGCGGTGGCGCAGCGCGATCCGGCGGGCGGCCTCTACGGCACCCGGCAGCGCCGGCGCATCCCGGAACGTGGAGTGCACCTCTCCGCGTGCCCACTCCCAGAACTCGGCCATGGAGCCGAAGTGCGTGAGCCGTTCGAGGCCATCCCACTCGCGCACCATGGACGCATCGAGATGGGTGCCGAACTCGCGGTTGTAGCGTCGCATCCAGCCGGTGTTGAAGTCGGCTAGCACGCCATCCATGTCGAGGCCGACACGGATGCCAGGGAGGAGGTCGTCGAAGTCGCCGCTCACAGCGCCGGATCGTCCATGCCCGTCTGGCCGAAGAGGCGCTCGTGGGTGCGCACGGCGAAGCGGTCGGTCATGCCGGCCACGTAGTCGGCGGCCTGCGTGACGCGGTCGGCGTCGTTGTCTCGATACGTGGGCGGCAGGTCCTCGGGGTGCACCAGGTGATGATCCATGAGCCGGCGGATGACCTCGATAGCCTGGTGATGGTGATGGCGTTGCGAGGGCGCCAGGTAGACGCGCTCGAACATGAAGCCGCGCAGCTCGTGCATGTCCTCCAGCACGTCGTCGCTCATGCGGATCGTGCCGGCCGCCAGCGAGCCGACGATGACCGCGTCGATCATGCCGCCGATCCACGGTGAGCCGGGCGGTCCGAACCGTGCGGCCATGGCGGCCGGGAAGGCATCGGGGGTGAGCAGGCCGGCACGTACGGCATCCAGGGCGTCATGCGTCAGATAGGCGATGCGGTCGGCGTAGCGGACGCAGAGGGCTTCCTGCGTGGACGGGGGCGGCTCGATCTTCCAGGAATGGGCGCGGATGCCGTCACGCACCTCCCAGGCGAGATTGAGGTCCTCCAGGACCTCGAAGACGCGCACGCTCTGGGCGGCGTGGTGCCAGCCACCCGTGGTCGGGAAATAGGGCGAGAGCGCCTCCTCGCCAGTGTGGCCGAAGGGCGAATGGCCAACGTCGTGGCCGAGCGCGATGGCTTCCGTGAGCGCCTCGTTGAGGGACAACGCCGCCGCCAGTGCCCGGGCGATCTGCGTCACCTGGATGGTGTGCGTGAGGCGCGTCACGTAGTGGTCGTCCTCGGGGTTCACGAAGACCTGCGTCTTGTGCTTGAGGCGCCGGAAGGCCTTGCTGTGCATGATCCGATCCCGGTCGCGCTCGAAGACGGTGCGCATCCGGTCCGGCGCCTCCTCGCGTTCACGTCCACGCGAATCGGCCGAGCGCAGGGCGGCCGGGGCGAGGCTGCCCGCCTCGGCAGCCTCCCGTGTCTCGCGGTCGCGCAGGATGAATGGGCGGCTCATGGCTGCCTCATCGGGCTGCCAGCGCCGGATCGGCAAGGATCTCTGCCTCGGGCATGGTCTTCACGTCGGCCCCTTCGATGATGCGCCGTCGCACCGCGCCGGAGACGGTATCGACCACGATGGTGGCCACGACGACCACGAGGATGGCCGTGCCCGCTTGCGGCCAGCGCCCGAACTTGATGGTCTGATCGAGCAGGAAGCCGATGCCGCCGGCGCCCACGACACCCAGCACGGCACCGGCCCGGATGTTGATCTCGAAGCGATAGAGCCAGAAGCCGATGAGCTCCGGCAGCAACTGCGGCAGCACGCCCCAGCGCTGGACCTGGAGGCCCCGGCCACCCACCGCACGGGCCGCCTCGACCGGTCCTGGGTCGATGCCCTCGATGGCCTCGGCGGTGAGCTTGCCCAGCGTGCCGGCAGAGTGCACGCCGATGGCCAGGGTCCCGGCCACCGGACCGAGTCCGGCGATGGGGATGAAGATGGCGATGGCCAGGATGAGCTCGGGGAAGGCGCGGATGGCGTTGAGGACCTGCCGCATGACGTTGGAGACGAGCCCGCTGGACACGTTTTTGGCACCCAGGAAGCCCAGCGGCAGCGAGAGGGCCGCACCGATGATCGTGCCCACCCAGGCCATCTGGATGGACTGGATCATCTGCGGGACCGCGTTCGCCAGGTAGGCGGGGTCTGGCGGGAACATCTCGCTGAGGATGGCCCACAGTCCCGCGGGCAGCGAGGCCAGGTCCGTGATGTCGACATCGACCGTCAGTGCCGCCCACAGGAACAGGGCCGCCGCACCGGCGATCCACAGGTTGCGCTGGAGGGTCGAGGGCCGCTCTGGCCGCCGCACCGACATCAGACCAGCCGCCGCCGCAGGCGGATCGAGACCAGCTCGATGGCGAAGACGATGACGAAGAGACAGATGATGATGACCGACACGTTGCTCCACTGGAGGAACTGGTACTGCGTGCGCAGCAGGAAGCCGATGCCGCCAGCGCCGACGAAGCCGAGCACCGTGGAGGCGCGGACGTTGAGTTCGAAGGCGTAGAGCGAGAAGGCCACGTAGTTGGGCAGCACCTGTGGCAGCACCGCCCAGCGCACCATCTGCGTGCGACCGCTACCCGCGGCGTCCGCCGCCTCGATGGGCCCGGTGTCGATGGCGTCCACGGTCTCCGAGAGCAGCTTGGCCACCACCCCCACGTTGAAGAAGATGAGCGCGAGGATGCCGGGCAGAGGACCGATGCCCACGGCGGCCACGAAGATGAGGGCGTACAGGAAGTCCGGGATGGCGCGGACGACGCTGAGGAGACCGCGCGAGATGGCCAGCGTGGCACGATTGGGGACGGTCGTGCGAGCCGCGAAGAACGTGATGGGCAGGGCCAGGCCGCAGCCGATGAAGGCGGCCACGACCGCGATCTGGAGGGTCTCGATGAGCGGTTCGATGACCCGCGGCAGGAACTCCCAGTTCGGGCTGAGCAGCTGAGCGATGATGGGCAGGCCACGGCCGATGTCTTCGACGATGGATCCGATGTCCAGGCCGATGCCCCACTCCTCGCTGAGCGAGATGAGCGTGATGACGCCGAAGGCGGCGATGCCGACGTACACGAAGGGCGAGCGACGTGGCTTGGCCGGTCGCTGCCTGGCAGGCGCGGCAGCTGTCACGCGCTGATGGAGGTGGGGGCGGGACGGGCCTCGCCCATGAGGTCGTCGGCAGTCAGTGAGCGACCGTAGATGTCGCGGAAGACGTGCTCGTCCGCCTGGGCACCCGTGCCGTCGTAGACGAGCTCCCCGGCCCGCAGTCCGACGATGCGCTCACCGTAGACCTTGGCCAGGTCGAGGAAGTGGAGGTTGACGATGGTGGTGATGCCCAGCTCACGGTTGATGCGCTGCAGGTCGCGCATGACCACGTGGCTGGTGGGCGGATCGAGGCTGGCCACAGGCTCGTCGGCGAGCAGGATGGTGGGTTCCTGGGCCAGGGCTCGGGCGATGCCCACGCGCTGCTGCTGGCCGCCCGAGAGGTTGGCGGCGCGGACGTAGGCCTTCTCCACGATGTCGACGCGCTCGAGCGCCTGCATCGCGATCTCGATGTCCTCCGGCTTGTACCAGCCCAGCAAGGAGCGCCACGAGCCCGTGGCGTGGAGCCGCCCCATGAGCACGTTGTTGAGGACGCTCGTCCGCTTCACCAGGTTGAACGTCTGGAAGATCATGCCGATACGAGAGCGCAGCTCGCGCAGCTGCTTGCCGTCGGCCTGGCGCACGCTGATGCCGTCGACGATGACGTCACCACCGGTCAGGGGCACCAGGCCGTTGATGGCGCGGATGAGCGTGGACTTGCCCGCCCCTGAGAGCCCCACGGTGACGAGCATCTCGCCGTCAGGGATCTCGAGCGTGAGGTCCTTGAGCGCGTGTACGCCTCCGGGGTAGGTGACCGAGGCGTGCTCGAAGCGGATCATGCCGCGCTGCCGGGTGGACAGGCGAGTCCGCTAGCGGACTCGCCTGTGGCGACTGCGACTAGGAGCCGTAGCCAAGCTCCGCGACCGCGTCGCGGATGATCTGGAGCGACTCGAGGTTCGGCTCGCCGAAGGCGGTGATGTTGTAGATCTCGTCGAGGACGGTCTGCCCTTCCTCGGAGGCCGCGTAGTCGAGCAGCGCCTGCTTGATGGCGGCCTTGAGTTCCTCCGAGAGACCGCCAGCCACGGCCACGCCATCGTTGGGGATCTCGGGGCCGTAGGCGAAGACGACCACCGTGCCGGGGACGTCGCAGTCGGTGACCGCGTCGGTGCGGGCGTCGTCGAAGCTGACCCCGATCTCGGCCTGGCCATTGCAAACGGCGATGACCGACGCGTCGTGACCGCCGGCGAAGACGGCCTCGAGGTCGGTCTCGGGGTCGATGCCCATGGTCGCGAAGATAGTGGCCGGGAAGATGTAGCCAGAGGCCGAGGTCGGCTCCGTGAAGGCGACCGTGGTGCCGGGCTCGACCTTCTCGAGGGCCTCGAGACCGACCGGTCCCTCCGGCGACTCATCGAAGGCGCGGGCGGTGCCGTTGCAGTTGAGGACGGAAACCATGGCGTCCCCTTCCTGACGCTCGTTCTCGACCGGCTCGTCCATGCAATACGTATCCGGGTCGGTCGTCATGAACTGCGTGTGGTACGAGACGCTGCCGAAGCGATCCGACTGCAGGATCAGCTCCGCCCCGGCGGTGTCGACAGCCTGCACGAGACCGAAGGGTGGCAGGGCGGCGATCTGGGCCTGGCCCGTCTGCATGGCGGTCACGAGGGCGGTGTAGTCGCTGGAGACGAAGCCCTCAACTGGGATGCCAAGGGTCTCGGTCAGGTAGTCGGCCAGCGGCTGGATATCCTCGACCAGGGCGCCGGCCTCGACGGAAGGCACGAAGCCGATGATGAGTTCGTCGGGATCCTCCTGGGCCACGGCGGGGCTGCCCGCGAGCGCCGTGGCAGCCACGAGCGCGGCAGACGCGAGCCACAGGGTTCGGTGTCGGGACATCGTTCTCCTCCGATGTACGGGCCCGCGGGCACGAGCGGGCGTCGCATCCGGCTGTGAGTCGGCTCGGCAGCGGTCGGGTCAACGCCGAGTCAGGCCTTCCGGACCCCACTAGTCTAGGACCGTCTCCGGGTGCCAGGGCTATCGACCTGCGGTCCCAGCCGGACGAGGCCCGCCCTGCGCAGCGGCGTGGTCGCCGCCGTCAGCCGGAGCTAACCGCGGCTCGCTCGGCCGAGAGGCGCCGAAGATGGCGACGCTCGACCTCGGCCAGGAGCCGGTCGAAACGGGCCTCGATGTCCTCGCGGCGGAGCGCCACGGCGGCCGCCAGGATGATCAGGCTGCCCCACCAGATGACGGGCATGGCCAGCAGGATGCCAGCCGGCAGCAGCCACGCCTGGCCCTGCCGGCCGGCGTAGGCGATGACCGCCGCTGCCAGGGGCAGGCGCACGACGAGCGGAATGGGGATGGATCCAGGCACCGTGCTCGACCCCGTGCTGCCCGTGAGCAGCGCGAACCAGTCGGCCCAGAGGCCCGGCGTGACGATGGCCGTGAGCGCGATGATGGCCACGGTGGCCGCCAGCGCCAGCACGAAGGACGACCACTCGCGGCGTACGCCGAACCACAGCAGGCCGAGTCCCGGCGTCACCTTCG
>JBFYUV010000066.1:0-15170 GCA_041299865.1 Chloroflexota bacterium | reverse complement strand
CGCAGCGACAGTGTCGGGCCCCCGTGCCCACCTTCGCCGGTGTGGTTGTAGACCACGTCGAGGATGACCTCGAGGCCGGCGGCGTGGAAGGCCTTGACGAGAGCCTTGAACTCGCTGACCTGCTGGCCGACCGAACCACTCGCGGAGTACTCGGCATGCGGCGCGAAGTAGCCGATGGAGTTGTAGCCCCAGTAGTTGCGCAAGCCGCGGTGCAGGAGGAAGCCATCGTGCAGGAAGTGGTGGATGGGCAGCAACTCCACGGAGGTCACGCCCAGCGAGCGAAGGTGCTCGATGGCGGCCGGGTGCGCCAGCCCGGCGTAGGTGCCCCGGAGGGCGGCCGGGACGCCCGGGTGGCGCATCGTGAAGCCCTTGACGTGGACCTCGTAGAGGATCGTGTCATGGTCCGGGACGCGCGGACGGGCATCGTCGCGCCACTCGAAGTCGTCTCGGGCGATGACCGAGCGCGGCACGTACGGCGCGCTGTCCACCTCGTTGCGCCGAGCCGGGGCGTCCACGTCGTGGCCGAAGATGGCCGGCCCCCACTCGATGGCACCGTCGATGGCGCGGGCGTAGGGGTCCAGGAGCAGCTTCTGCGAGTTGCAGCGTCGCCCGGAGCCAGGGTCCCACGGTCCGTGGATGCGATAGCCGTAACGCTGGCCGGGTCCGATGCGGGGCAGGTAGCCGTGCCAGCTGTAGCCGGTCATCTCAGGCAGGTCCACGCGGCTCTCTCGACCCTCGTCGTCGAAGAGACACAGCTCGACGCGTTCTGCGACCCGTGAGAAGACGCTGAAGTTGGTGCCCAGGCCGTCAAACGTCGCGCCGAGCGGATACGGCCCACCGGCCCTCATCGATGCCTCGAGGTCACGACTCCTGGTGATGCCCGGGTCCTTCGTCACAGGCGCGGCCAGATGACAGCATCCACTGTCGTGCCGCGAGCGGGATGGTGGGCGACACTGGACTCGAACCAGTGACCTCTTGCATGTCAAGCAAGTGCTCTAACCAGCTGAGCTAGCCGCCCCGGTCGTTCCGCACGATAGCAGAGCCTCCGCCCTGGCGCCACCACGGCCAGGCCGGGCAGTGGAGACGATCGCGGGCCGAGGCGAGTCGAGCCGGACAGGGGCGGGAGCGAGAGCCAAAATGGGTCCCTTCGGCCCTGTCGAGCGTGAGCGCGCCGGGTGCAGGCTCCCCGTGAGGCGCCCCGCCAGTGGCGTCGCGAAGGCTTGGTCCGGTCTGGCGGACCGGGATCTGTCGATGGGGGTCAAGATGTCGTCACTGCCGAACGCCGGTCACGAGCACCACGAGCGCATCCGCGAGCACGTCGATCGCTTGCCGGCGCTCTTCGACATGCTGGAGCAACGACCCGTGCCCCCGGAGTTCACGCCGCGTTTCGCCAAGGAATACGACTTCATCACGGGCACCCTCTGGCCCCATGTCGAGGCCGTGGAGACCAACCTCTACCCGCAGCTCGAACGACTCATGCAGAACCGCCATTCCATGGCGCCGATGCGCCGCGAGCACGCGGAGCTGGGCAAGCTCATCGAGTCCATGGGCCTCTACATGGACCGAGTGGATGCCGGGCACCTCAATCCCACCGACGCGCTGGCCCTGCGCCGCCTCATCATCCAGTTCTACGCGCTCGTGAAGACGCACGTCGCCGAGGAAGCTGAGTACCTGCGCGTCCTGCAGGGGAACCTCTCCGAAGAGGAGCAGGAGGCCATCGTCGGCGGCCTCGCGCACGCCGCCGCCGCCGAGTAGCCGCCGGCGATCCTTCTCGCCGCTGACCGCACGAGCGGGACGCGGCCCGGATACCATCTGCAGGCCGGAGTCAGGCGTGGTCTGTCTGGGGTCACCATCCGGCGGCCGGGAGGCGTGGTGGAAGAGGTCCCAGTCGGTCCAGTGCCATACGGGGCCATCAACCCGCGCGACTACCGCTTCGTCATGTCCCTCGCCCGTCGCTACAACGCCATCGTCTTCTGGCACCGCGACCGCAACGGCGTCGACTGGCAGCCGGTCCTGATGCCCCTCGCGCCGCGCCCGATGTCACGCCCCGCAGCCCGTTAGCCGTCCGCCGCCGTCGGCAGGTGCCGCTGCACCAGGGCGCGCATCGCCGGCGCCAATCGCTCCGCGAACGTGGCCGTGATGTGATCGGCGTTTCGCCACAGCAGGACGTCACCGATGACGACCGGACAGGGGTCATAGGGGCAGACAAGGTCGCTCAGGGACTCGAACGCGGCGCCCGCTGCCCCTGCGACCTCGCGCTCGACCGCGTCGAGCCAGTCGCCGAGGGCCACGGAGCGTGGCGTCTGACAGGCTGACATGTCCCCGGGACTGGCCTCCAGGCAGGAGACCGGGTTCCGGCGCATGAGCGGCGTGTCCGCGAGGACGACCACCCTCGTCGTCCCGGGAACGGACCGAAGCGTGGCTGCCAGGCCGCGCTTCCACGCCGCCAGGGCGTCGTCCTCCGCAAGGGCCTGACCATCCGCCCCGAGGATGTTGTAGACGCGGCCGGCGCCGGTCATGAGCAGCAGGTCAGGCGGCTCCTCAGCCAGCCAGGCCAGGACGTCGGCCCGCCAGGCGTCGCACGAGGCTGCCGCACCCGGCTCCTTGCGTCCGAACTGTACCTGGGCGGGTGGACAGGCCGCCTTGGTGAGCGTGGTCACCCGCCAGCCCTCCCAAGCGGCTGCGGCGACGAGCGCGGGCAGCCATTGCAGCGCATGGGAGTCGCCGAGCAGGACGATGCTCACGTCGCCGTCGACGTCGCCGAAGCTGCAGGTGCGCAGCTCGGCGTCCACGGCATCGTTGTGGCAGCGGTCATCGTAGCTGTCCGAACGGTCCCACCAGGCCATCTCGAGGCTGGGCCGGAGGCCGTCGGGGAGGCGGCGGCGATCCTGCTGCTTCGCGTTGGAGACGCCGTCGCCGTCGCTGTCCTCGTCGCCGTCGGGGACTCCGTCGCCGTCGCTGTCGGCCAGCCCTGCGTCGGTCCTGAAGCGCTGCTCACCGAGGGCACTCAGGCCATCCCCGTCGGCATCCTCGGCGGCGTCGATCAGGCCGTCGCCATCGCTGTCGGCGAGGGTGGCGCTCGTGACACCCCAGGCCACCTCGAAGCCGTCCCGTAGCCCGTCGCCATCGCTGTCTGCCTGGGGCGCCGCCGAGGCAGAGGCCTCGGCGGGCGATGCGGGAGGTGCTCCGGCGGCCGGCAGGATCCCGACGACTGCCAGGACGAACAGGCTCACCAGCACGAGCAGGCTCCCAGAGAAGAACCTGCCGCGGAGGGCCGCCTGCGAGCGACGACTCACCCGCGACGACCCTGCCGCGAGACCTGGCCCGCGATGGTCCGCGCGAGCATCTCCCGGATCGACGGGGTGAGCTGCACCACGATGGTCCGCGTCAGGTGGCTGCTGTCGCGCCACATGAGGATCTCGCCCTGCACCAGCGGGCAGGGGTCGTAGGAGCAGACCCGGTCGTAGATGGTGCCAAATCGCGCACCCTTGTCTCTCGCGGCCGCACGGATGGCTGCCTCGATGGGCCGAGCCGAGGGTGCCTCACGGGGGGTCTCGCACGCTGACAGGTTGCGGAGGTGCTTGCGCAGGCAGATGACCGGGTTGTCCGAGTTGCTGGGGACGTCACCGACCACGAGCACCTGCGAGCGGTCCGGCAGCGCCGCCAGGGTCCGACGCATGCCGTCTGCCCAGACCTGCGGCCGTCGGCGTGGAGCGATGAGCCGGCCCTGGGCGTCGACCAACTCGTAGTTGTCGGAGTGGGCCAGGATGATGGCATCCGGGGGGTTCGCCGCCAGCCAGGCCAGGGCGTTGCGTCGCCACAGCCGACAGCTGTCACCGCCATCGATCTCGCCCTGCGTGCTGTTGTGGACGCCCAGGACGGGCACGCAGGCACTCTTGACCAACGTCACCAGTCGCCAGCCTCGCTCCGCAGCGATGGGCCGCAGGGCCGGCATGTACATCATGGCGTGCGAGTCACCGACGAGCACCACGAACCGCTCGGGCTGCTCGGGTGCGTACTCGCAGAGCGTGGGCTCCGTCACCCCGGTCGACGCCTGGCAGCCGTCACGCTCGGCCGGCAGGTCGAGGAACGCATCGGCCAGCGACGGGCGCAGCCGGGTCGGGACGGCGCGATGGTCCTGTTCAGCGCTGTTGGTGCGCCCGTCGCGGTCGCCATCCTCCCGGCCGTCCGGGCGCCCATCGCCGTCGCTGTCCCGACGGTGAGGCTTCGTCCCGGCGCGTTGCTCGCCGTGATTGGCGAGGCCGTCATGGTCGGGATCCTCGGCCGGGTCGACGACGCCGTCACCGTCCGTGTCACCCGACATGGGGTCGAGCAGCCCTCCGCTGCGTGCCTCGAAGGTATCCGACAGGCCGTCGCCATCGCTGTCCGCTCCCGTGGCCGCGACCGGCCAGGGCATCAGCGCCGCGACGGCGACTGACATGGCCATTACGGCCGACCGGGATGGCCAGGGTCGCCGGGCCAGACGCCGTAGCGCGCTCATCCCCGCGCGGCCGGCAGCGCCGTGGTCTCGGCCGCGGTCTCCGCCGCAGGCAGAGCACCATCGAGGAGCGAGCCCAGGAACGGCGCCAGGAAGCGGCTGAAGGTCGCCGTCAGGTGTGCATCGTCGCGCCACAGGAGCGTCGCGCCGTGGACGAGCGGACAGGGATCGTAGGTGCAGACCTGGTCGTAGAGCGGCGCGAAGCGAGCGCCTGCCATCGTCACCCCACGCCGCAGGGCAGTCTCGGCCTTCCGCGCCGAGGGCGGCTCCCGGCGCGTCACACAGGCGGACATGTCGCCCCGGTGATCCCTGAGGCAGCGCACCGGGTTGCCGTCGTTGCGGGGCACGTCGCCCAGCCAGAGGACTTCCGACCCTTGCGGCAGACGTGCCACCGTCGCGGATGCTCCTCGCTCCCAGGCCAGGTCCTTGCGACGCCCCGTGAGGGTGGCACCGGCGGCATCGACCAGACCGTAGTCGTCGGAGTGGGCGTAGACGATGAGCGCGGGCCGGGCCCTCCCAAGCCAGTCGATGGCGCGTCGCCGCCAGCGGTCGCAAGACTGTCCGCCGTCGAAGGCGTACTGCTGCACGTTGGTGGTGGTGAGCACGGGTGAGCAGGTTCCCTTCAGAAGCGTCACCACCCGCCAGCCGCGCTGGCGCGCCGCAGCGATGACCGGCGGCATGAGCATCGTCGCCTTCGAGTCGCCCACCACGGCCACCGTGACGGCCGCACCCGGATCGCCGAACCAGCAGCGCAGCGGGGTGGTGTCGCCCCAGCGGGGACCTCCGCAGTCGTCCTGCCTCCGCCAGAGGTCGCGCGGCGCGCGGGCCAGCGATGGCCGCAGCCCGGTCGGGAGTGGGCGCTGGTCCTGCTCGAGCGCATCACTGCGACCGTCGCCGTCGCTGTCCTCTGCGCCATCCGGGCGACCGTCGCCGTCGCTGTCCCAGGCGGCCGCATTCGTCCCGAAGCGCTGCTCACCGAGATCGCTCAGGCGGTCGCCATCGCCGTCCTCCGCGGGATCGACGACGCCATCCCCGTCGCTGTCCGGGTCGTCCGGGTCGGAGACGCCCCAGCGCGCCTCGAAGGTGTCGCGCAGGCCGTCACCGTCGCTGTCCGTGGCAGCGGTCACCGGCCCCGGGACGAGCAGCAGGAGCGACAGCAGTGCCAGGACCGCGCGCCGTGGCTGGTGCCGGTGCCGGGCCGCTCGATGGGCTGGGGGCGCGTCAATCTGCTGCAAGGTCGTTCCCCGTCACCGCATCGATCGCCGCGCCCACTCGCGATCCGAGTCGCTCGGCGAAGGTGGCCGTCAGATGGTGGCTGTCACGATACACGAGGTAGGGTCCCCGGACGAGCGGGCAGCCGGCGTCCTCGCAGAGCCAGTCGGTCGCGGACACGACGGCCACGCCCGCTGCTGCTGCTGCTGCTGCTTCCCGGGTGGCATACCCCTCGTCGACCATGCGCTCCCGGCTCGCGTCGCAGTCCTCGACAGCCGCCCTGGTGGCGAGGCACTCGGCGGGGTCGTAGCCGACCCGGGGCGTGTCGGCCAGCACCACGACCCGGGAGGCACGTTCGGCGGCCCGCGCCAGGAAACCCTCCAGCCCGGCGTCCCAGGCCGCCGCTGCCGCTGCCGGGCCGCCCTCGCCGTCCTTGAGCGGCCGACCCTGCTCGTCAAGGACGTCATACATGTCGGCAGAGGCGATGAGCACCAGCTCCGGCTGCTCTTCGTCGATGAGGCGCAGGGCTCGATCCCGCCACGCGTCGCACTCCCGGTAGGCGCGCTTCAGGGGTCCGTTCCAGACCGTCGCATCGACCATCGGGCAGGCGCTCTTCGTCACGGCACGCAGGCGCCAGCCGCGTTGCGCAGCCAGGCGCTGCAGGGCCGGCAGCCACTGCTGGGCGTGCGAATCGCCCAGCAGCAGGACCGGGATCGTGGCGTCGGGCGGTCCGTAGGCACAGGCCGGGGGCTCCGTCGTCGCGTAGTCCAGGTGGCAGCCATCCCCGTATCCGCTCGGCACGTCGTAGTAGGCCTGCTCGAGCGAGGGTGCCAGGACCTCCGGGACGGGACCGGCAAGGCGGCCGGGGGGCAGCTCGCCATCAAGGCCGACCACCTCATCCGCCGCCACCGGCGTCGTGGCCGGGCCAAGCACGATGGCGCCCGCCGCGATGGCGCCCACCGCCACCACGATGGAGGCTGCCCCGGCCACCACCAGGCTGGCACGTGGCGGCAAGGGCAGGGCTCGCCCCGAGCGGATGGGAACCTCGATGAGCTCCGTGCTGGCTGCCGCGATGACCACGGCAACGCCGACGAGCGCGAGGTTCAGGGCCGGGCTCTCGATGCCGAGCGCGAGGGGCACGAGCACGAGGATGGGCCAGTGCCACAGGTAGAGGGAGTAGGAGATGCGCCCCACCCAGCGCGGGACGCGCATCGCCAGCAGGCGGCTTGGCCGCGGCGAGGCAGCGCCGCCGCCCACGATGACGAGGGCCGTGCCCACCACCGGGATGAGGGCCGCGGTCCCGGGGTACGGCGTGCCCGGGCCGATGACGACCACGCCCGCAGCGATGAGGGCCAGACCGGCCCACACCGCGACCGACGCCAGCACGTGCGGCGTCCCCCGGGGCAGGCGCAGGAGCCCCACCGCGATGAGCGCGCCGACCCCCAGCTCCCAGGCCCGCGTCGGCAGCGAAAAGAAGGCCCAAGGCGCCGCCAGGTCGGTCCAGACGAGGGCCAGCCCGAAGGACAGGGCGATCATGGCGCCGATGAGCAGGCCGATCCTCCGCATCGCCACCAGGCGCAGCGCGACGACGATCAGGAGCGGCCAGAAGAGGTAGTACTGCTCCTCGACGCTGAGCGACCAGAAGTGCAGGACCGGTGAGGGCGCGGCCTCAGCCCCCAGGTAGTCGATGGCGTTGGCCGCGAAGCGGACGTTGGAGACGTACAGCGCCGCGGAGGCAGCGTCGCCGGCCACGCCGGGAAAACGCAGGCTGGAGAGGATCAGGTACGAGGCGACGGTGGTGACAGCGAGGGCCAGCAGGGCCGCCGGCAACAAGCGGCGAAAGCGCCGGGCATAGAACACCAGCAGGTCGATCCGCCCTGTGGCAGACCACTCGCGGACGAGCAGACCGGTGATGAGGAAGCCCGAGATGACGAAGAAGACGTCGACGCCGATGAAGCCGCCATCTGCGCCGGGCACCCCAGCGTGATAGAGCAGGACCGCGCCGATGGCGACGGCACGCAGGCCCTCGATATCGGGGCGGAAGTAGGCCTTGTCGTCGTGCGCCTTCACGCGCCCCGTCCGCTCCTTGTGACCGACCGTCGACCAGGCCCCCTGGCCTGGAGCTGACCAGGTCGCCGCAGCTGTCGGTCTGTCAGCCTCCGCCCGTCAACGGGTCACGGCAGTCGCGGCCCTGCCTTGCGGCGAGCCGATCAGCCGCCCTAGCTCTTGCCCTGCTGGTCGAGCTGGCGCTGCACCTCGGCCGAGACCTGGTCCTCCCGACGCGCCCTGGCGCGGCGGCCCAGCCAGATACCGATGACGACCGGCCAGAAGAATGCCGCCACGCCACCGATGACCAGCGGCGCGAGATAGTCCTGCCATGGGTCCCCGCCCGCCATGATGACCAGGAGAACCAGGGTCACAACGGCGCCGACGGCGATGCCGATACCACGCTGAAGCATGTCGATCCCTTCCTGTGGTGCCTTCTCCGCGTGGCTGCCCGTCAGCCACCCTGTGCGGCCATGCCCATCCTAGCGCCCGCGCAGGCCGCAGTGTGTCCTCCCAGACGACGCTGGGGCGGCCCGCCTGGGGTCCGCCCGGACTACTCCGGGCGGCCGCTGGCGCGCCACAGCTTCTCGTCGCGCCTGAGGAGCTTCGCCTGGCGAGCGAACCAGTCGTCGCCGGTCATGCGGGCCAGGACGCGCAGCTGGTTGATGTGCGTGTGGTGGTAGTGCAGCGAGCCGTTCTTGCTGCTCAGGCTGTACTTCGAGAGGTGGCCCTTGCGGCGGAAGCGATGGAGCTGGTCGCGGACCGTCTTGACACCGCCCAGGAAGTACCGCTCGGCCTTGGGCGACCCGGTCTGGCTCCAGTAGTCGTAGAGGCCGAAGAGGGCGTTGATGTGCGCGTTCAGGGTGTGGACGGATCGGCCGTGGGGCCAGTGCTCGAGCCAGAGGTAGCCGGTCCGGGTGACCAGCGCGAACCAGCGCGGGTCGCCAGGGCGCTGATCGTAGGCGGCCATCATGCGGCGGGCGTCCTTGAGCCTGCCGGCCGACCCGGTCAGGGCGTGGAAGCGCGAGAGCAGCGACTGCACCAGCCCGTGGGAGTTGGCGTTGACCCAGCCCGATTCCTGCTCGATGAGGTCGTACCTGTGGGGCTGCCAGCGCCGCTGCCGGACTTCGGAGGCGATCTCATCGAGCTTGGCGATGATCTTGCGAGCGATCCGCAGGTGGGCCGCGTCCCCCGTCTGTCGCCAGGCGTCCAGGCGCTTCATGCCCTGCTGGGCGAGCACGGTCGGGTTGTAGACGAGCTCCGTGCCAGGACCGAAGCGGCGCATGGGGATGCCCTCGCGGTCCTGCGGCCCCACCGTCTCGACCGGCATGGGCGGCCCGCCGTTGAGCGGTAGGCGCCCCCAGGCGACCTGCTGGATCTGCCAGTCACCCATCTTGAAGGAGACCGCTGCCGGCGCCGGCGGCCGCGTGGTCTTGCTCGCCGTGTCGCCTTCCGCGGTGGCCGTGGCGACTGTGGGAACGAGCATCGCGGTCACCAGCAGCCATGCCAGTACCGCGGCTCCGCTGAGAGCGGGGACGACGCGCGGGCGCTTCACGAGTTGGGAAGGTACCACGGACCGCCAGCACGTGGCCGCCGCGAGGTCCTACCATCGGTGCGTGATCACACCGCCAAGCCCTTCCCGTGCGCACCTGAGCCAGCAGCTGGCCAACGCCTACCCGGACGCGAGCGACCGAGACGAGGACGTCGTCATCGTCCGCGCGCCCGGCCGTGTCAACCTCATCGGCGAGCACACCGACTACAACGGCGGCTTCGTGCTGCCCGTGGCCATCGACATGGACGTGCGCATCGCCCTGCGGCCCACGCCAGAGCCACGTGTCCGTCTGACTCGGATGGACACTGGCGCCTCCACCGAGATCGACTTGCGCGCTATCCCACCCGCCAGCGGCGAATGGCACGACTACGTGGCTGGCACGGCCTGGGCGCTGCAGGAGGCCGGCCAGCCGACCCACGGCTTCGACGGCGTCATCGTCACCACGCTGCCCATCGGCTCCGGCCTCTCCTCGTCGGCAGCGCTGGAGGTCATCTCGGCCTGGGCACTCTCCGGTCCGGCTGGGCCGGCGCTGGCGCCGTTGGACCTGGCCCGCATCGCGCAGCGGGCGGAGAACGGGCACGTCGGCGTCCAGTGCGGCCTTATGGACCAGTTCGCCTCTGCCTGCGGCGTGGCCGACCATGCCCTGCTCTTCGACTGCCGCTCTCTTGAATGGCGGGCCGTGCCCCTCCCCGATGACCTCGCGCTCGTCGTCATCCACAGCGGCGTCTCGCACGCGCACGGCGACAACGAGTACAACGCACGGCGCGCCGCCTGCGAGCGCGTGGTGGCCGCCATCGCCCAGGACGACCCGGCGGTGACACTGCTGCGCGACGTGGACATGGCCAGGCTGGACGCCTACCGGGAGCAGCTCGATCCGGTCGACTACGACCGCGCCTACCACGTCATCACGGAGAACGACCGCGTGCTGGCCGCCGTGGCTGCCCTGGACGCCGACGACCACGCCGCCCTCGGCGAGCTCATGGCCGGCAGCCAGGCCTCCATGCGCGACCGCTACGACATCACCTGCCCGGAGATCGACGCGCTTGTGGCCATCAGCGTGGACGTGCCCGGCGTCATCGGCTCACGCATGACGGGCGGCGGCTTTGGCGGCTGCACGGTCTCGCTGGTGAAGCCGGACGCCGTGGAGGCCCTCCGCGAGCGCGTCGAACGCGACTATCCAGCGCGCACCGGCAAGACGCCGCGACTGTGGACGCTGCAGGCCATGGGCGGGGCCGGCTTCGTCCAGGATTGACCCGACCCGCGGATGATCCGCCGGCCAGGCGCCGGTTTGATCCGGCAGTGGCCGATCTTTGGCGCGTTCAGCCCTTGGTGGAGCCCAGCGTCAGGCCACTGATGAACTGCTTCTGCAGCGCGAAGAACACGATCAGGGTCGGGATGGCCACCAGAACGGCACCCGCGGCCAGCAGGTTGTAGTCGGTGAAGAACTGGCCCTTGAGGTTGTTCAGCGCCGACGTGATGGGCATCTTGGCCCCCTTGCCGGACATGAGGACCAGCGCCCAGAAGAAGTCGTTGTAGACCCACGTCACCTGGAGCGTGGCAAGGGCCGCCAGGGCCGGGCGCGTCAGCGGCATGATGACCGACCGATAGCTCTTCCAGATGGATGCGCCGTCTACCACGGCGGCCTCGTTCAGCTCGCGCGGGATGGTCTTCATGTAGTTGGAGAGCACGAACGTGCAGAATCCCAACTGGAAGGCCACGTGGATGGCGATGATGCCGATGTACTGCTGGTAGAACAGCCCGTTGTCCGATGGGAAGCCTGCCACACCGACGTCCGTGGGCAGCCATAGGCGCAGGAAGATGCGGTAGAGCGGCGTGATGATGACCTGCGGCGGCAACAGGTTGGCGGCCGTGAAGATCAGCAGGAAGATGAGGTTGAAGCGCCAGCTGTAGCGCGACACGGCGAAGGCCATCATGGAGGCCAGGAAGAGCACCAGCAGCACGGCCGGCACGACGATGATCAGCGAGTTCAGGAAGTAGCGCACCAGCTCCGCCTGGTTCCAGGCGTCGATGTAGTTGTCCAGGTTGATGGTCGTTGGCAAGGACAGGTAGCCCGCGGCATCTGTCTCCTCGCGAGGACGCAGGCTGGTGTACACCGCGAAGGCCAGCGGCAGGAGCCAGAGCACCGCCATGGCGATGAGGAAGGCATGCAGGGCCGCCCGTTTCAGGTCACGGCCCGTGTTTCGGCCGACCGGGACCGGCGCTGCACCGGTGGCAGTCATGCGTTGTCCTCCCGCAGCGCGCGGCTCAGGTAGGCGATGATGGGCACGACCGCGAGCAGCAGCAGGACCACCGCGATGGCCGAACCGAAGCCGATGCGGCTCGTCTCTCCGATGATGTTGTTGGTGACCATCGTGGACAGCAGCTCAAGGCCGTTGAGCCCCTTGTTGACGACGAAGGCGAGGTCGAACGCTCGCAGCGACTCGATGACGGAGATGACGATGACGACGATGTTGATGGGCTTGAGCACCGGGAAGACGACACGGAAGAAGGTCTGGCGCTCGTTGGCGCCGTCGATGGCGGCCGCCTCCCGCAACGTGGGATCGAACGCCTTCAACCCGGCCAGGTAGAGCACCATCACGTAGCCGATGTGCCGCCAGCTGGCGGCCACCAGGACGGCCCACAGGTTGATGCTCGGGTCGCCCAGCCAGCTGATGAGGTTGCCCTGCTTGTTGGTGCCCAGGAGGTTGTTGAGCAGGCCCTGCTCCGGTGCATAGATGAGCATCCAGATGAAGCCCACGATCGCCAGCGAGAGCACCACCGGCATGTACAGAGCGCTCTGGTAGAAGCGCGTGCCCCGGATGTTCTTGTCCAGTAGGACGGCGAAGAACATGCCCAGCGGCGTCGCGATGAAGAGGAAGAAGAGCAGCCAGATGAGGTTGTGCGACAGGGCCGGATAGAAGGGCTTGTAGACCTGGTGAAGGTCCACGTAGTTCTGCAGCCCGATGAACTGGATCTTGTCCAGGCCGCCGATGCCATTCCAGCTCGTCAGCGAGAGCGTCAGCGACGCGACCGTGGGCACGAGGATGAAGATGGTCAGCACGGTGGTGGGGATGCCGACCATGAGGCCCAGCGTCAGCTTGTCTCGCCTCGAGAGTGCCGCCGTGCGGTTCGAGCGCACGACGACCGCGGCCACGCCGGCCACGATGAGCGCAGAGACGACCAGGGTAGCCACCGTGACCACCTCGACCGGCGGCACGATGAGGAACACCAGCAACAGCCAGCCCAACACAAGGAGGGCGGCCACGCCGACGACCAGCGCGGCAAGCGCCACGACGATGCGAACGAGCGGGTTTCGCCGGACGGCGGCGGTGGTCATCAGCCTCCTCGCGATGGTGCGCGGCCCCCACCCCGCAGCGGGCGGGACAGGGGCCGCAGGTACGCTGTCCGATCGGCTACCGACCGCTCGGACCTCGACTCATCACTCCGTCGGCAGCGAGTCGTAGTAGGCCTGGATGTCACCCAGGAAGGCGTCCAGGTCGATGGTCGGGTCGCTCAGGAAGCTGAGCAGGAAACCCTGCATGCCGGACGGCCCGGCGAAGTCGGCGCGTGCGTCGCGATCCAGGAACTGGGCGATGGAGCCGGCGTTCTTGAGGACCTCGGCAGAGGCGGCCTGGAGCGTGTTGTAGCCGCTCGGATCGGCCTGTGGCGAGACGGCCACGCTGCCGATACCCGGCGTCAGGACATAGGCGAGCTGCGCCTCAGGCGTGGCCACGCACTTCAGGAAGGCCTTGGCGGCCTCGAGGTTCTTGGGGTTGGCGCTGAGCATGAAACCGTCGATGGGCGCGTCGATGGCGTTCTCGGCATCGAATTCACTGCCCACGGCCGGCCAGGGGAAGAAGCCGATGTCTGGGATGTCCTCGACCGCCGCCTGCTCAGCGGCGAAGGTGCCCAGGAAGTACATGCCCGCGGTCTTGTCCACCAGGGCAGCCTTGGCGGCATCCTGCCACGTGCGGCCGGCAGCACCTTCCTGCGTATACGGGAGGACGTCGTCGCGCCACATCTCGAAGACCGCCTTGACGCGCGGGTCGGACCACTTCTCGCGGCCCTCCATGAGGCCGATGTGGAAGTCGTAGCCGTTCATGCGCATGTTCAGGATGTCGAACGTGCCCATGGCCGGCCATCCATCTGAGTCGCCCAGAGCGAGCGGGGCGAGCCCGTCGGCGATCATCTGGTCACCGAGGGCCTTGAACTCGTCCATGGTCGTGGGGACGGTGTATCCCTTCTCGTCCCAGACGGACTTGCGGTACATGACGACCCACGGGTAGTTGTAGACGGGCACGAAGTACTGGTTGCCGTCGGCGCCCGTGGAGGCGGCCTTCAGACCCTCGGTCTGGTACGGAAGGATCTCTTCCCAGACGTCGTTGATGGGCGTCAGCAGGCCCTGGGCGGCGAAGAACCGCACGCGGTTGCCAGCGAACCACTTGACCACGTCGTCCGGCGTGCCCTGCAGGTACGCGCTGATGGAGTTCTGGAAGGTGTTGTGGTCATTGACGTTGACCGTGACGCTGATGCCCGCCTGCTCCTGGCAGAAGTCCACGATGTTCTGGACGGCGAGCTTGGGGACCTCGTCGCTCTCGTTGGAGCCGAGCGTGGTCGTGTTGTCCTGCGCAGCGGCGCCGATGCTCATGAAGGCCAGCGCTGCGCTGGCCAGCACGGTCGCGAGGACCGTGGTGCGCCGCCGGGCGCGGGTTTCAGGGAACGCCATGGGTTCCTCCTCCTGTGGCTGTGGACGCGGATGCGGTCCAACAGAAACCGACACGGTTCACCCTGATTGTGCGCGGTCCGAAGGCGACATGTCAACTTGAAGTCGTGGCTTTGCGGGGTTATGCTGTGCGACCTCGTTGACTTCTGGGGTCATGTGCCACAGAATCCCTCGACACACGCTGGACAAGGACAGGGGGAACGCAACAAGGTCGTGCTGGCACCACAGCGACACGCCTACATCCTGGAGCGACTGCGCGCTGACGGAGCGGTGCGCGTGGCCGAGCTCATGGGTGCCCTGGACGTCTCGGACATGACCGTGAGACGCGACCTCGAGGTGCTCGAGGGGCAGGGGCATCTTCTCAAGGTCCACGGCGGCGCCACCCTGCTGCGCGAGTCCACGGTGCACGAGCCGGGGTTCGATACGAAACGCGCCCTGGAGCACGAGGCCAAGGTGGCCATCGCCCGCAGCGCTGCGTCCCTGGTGGAGCCCGGCATGGCCGTGGCCATCTCGGCCGGCAGCACCACCTATGAGGTGGCCCGGCGTCTGACCGGGGTACCTCGCCTCACCATCATCACCAACTCGGTGCCCGCAGCCGAGGTCCTCTACCACGGTGGCCGAACCGACCAGTCCGTCATCCTCACGGGGGGCGTGCGCACACCGTCCGACGCACTCGTGGGGCCCTTCGCCGTCAACGCGCTGCGCGACGTCAACGTGGATGTCGTGTTCCTGGGCGTCCACGGCATGACGGAGCGAGCTGGCTACACCACGCCGAACATGCTCGAGGCCGAGACCCACCAGGCCCTCATCGAGGCGGGCGGCCGACTCGTGATCACCGCCGATCACACCAAGTGGGGCATCGCCGGCGTGAGCACCATGGCCCGCCTGTCGCGGGCGGACGTGGTCATCTCCGACCGGCGCCTCGATGCGGCGGCGCAGGCTGTCCTGCGCGCCGAGGTGGACGAGCTCATCCTGGCGGGCCCCGAGGAACCGACCGCGGTGCCGCTGGCGCGCCATGCGGCCGCGGCCGTGGGCGCCTGACGATGGGACTGCCGCTGGGCCCACACCGCCGCTACGACCCGCTGAGCGACCAGTGGGTGCTCGTCTCGGCCGGCCGCACCAAGCGGCCCTGGCTCGGA
>JBFYUV010000064.1:0-4910 GCA_041299865.1 Chloroflexota bacterium | reverse complement strand
TGAGGCGCCTGCCCTCGTAGCGGTCCACCAGGCCGGCGCGCGTGCCATCCGGTTCGGTCCGTGCGACGCGCCGGTTGGAGTGCTCGCAGTGGAGCACCCGGCCTTCGCGGTCGAGCGTGTTGCCATTGGTGTGGTCGTTGGGCGAGCGCCACACCTCGCCGCCCTTCGCCCCCGACCAGCGGACGCCACGATCGGCCCGTACGTCGCTGTACATGAGCGCGCCCTCGGCGGGCAGCCAGACCGGGCCCTCGGCCCACACGCCGCCGTCGGTCAGGCGGGTCAGCTCCGCTGCCGGGTCGATGAGGTCGACAGCAAGCGGCTCGCTGATCTCGACGACCGCAGCGAGGCTCTCGCCTACGCCGGGGATGGGATGGCTCACCAGGTCGGACATGCGAGGCTCCTAGGCGCGTGCCTTCTTTCGGAAGCTGGCAAGGACGATGACGAGGATGACGATGGCGCCGGTCATGATCTGCTTCACGCCCTCGCCGACGCCGAAGGTGTCCAGCATCGCCGAGAGCAAGAACAGGAACAGGGCTGCGCCCCACAAGCCCGGCACGTTGCCGTCGCCGCCGGCCACGGCGGTGCCGCCGATGACGACGACGGCGATCGACGTGAGGAGGTACGGCGAGCCCATGTTCAGCGCGGCGCCGCCGGAGAAGGACGCCAGCAGCAGGCCGGCGAACGCGGCCAGGAGGGCCGATACCAGGTATGCCGTGAAGCGCACTCGCTGCACCCGCAACCCGGACAGGCGGGCCGCGCGCTCACTCTGGCCGATGGCCGTGACCGAGCGACCATAGATGGTGCGGCCGAGCACGATGTGCATGACGACCGCGAGCCCGATCACGAGGATGGCAAGCACGGGGAAGCCCAGCACGGGGACCAGGGCACCCGGGAAGTCGCCCAGCATCTCGGGTGGCGCGATGCGCAGCCCTCGGTTCCAGACGATGGCGAGCGAGAGGATGATGAACTGGCTCGACAGCGTGGCGATGATGGGCGGGATGCTCAGCAGGCGGATGAGCGAGAAGTTGAAGGTCCCCACCGCCAGCCCGACGAGGATGGTGAGGATGATCCCGATCGGGATCAAGGTGGGGTCGCCATCCATGAACTTGATGGCGACGGTCGCCGCTAGGACCATGGTGGAGGGGATGGACAGGTCGATGTTGCCCGGCCCCAGCGTGATGACGAACATCTGGCCGATGGCGACCATGGTCGAGAAGCTGGCGAACTTCAGGGCCGCGGTGGCCAGACCGGGCCCGGCTTGCCCGCTGGTGAACACGACGGTCGCCAGCCAGGCAGCGATGGCCGCGACGTAGGCCCAGACCCAGGGCTTGGCGAGGAAGCGGCGAAGACTCGGGCCGAGGGTGCTCATGAGGCTCTCCCCACCCGCCCGACGAGCCAGCGCAGGGCCAGCACCGCGATGAGGATCACACCGATGGCGCCGATCTGCCACTCGGGCGGGAGCTTCAGCACGGACAGCAGCGAGTTGGCCGCCAGCCAGATGGTCGTGGCGCCGACGACCGCACCGATGGGCGAGACCCGCCCACCCACGAACTCGCCGCCGCCGAGGATGACGGCTGCGATCGTCAGCAAGGTGTAGCGCTCGCCCATGCGGGCATCGGCGGCACCGCTCAGGCCCAGCAGGGTCATGCCCGCCAGGATGCCGCAGATGCCCGCCAGCGTGTACATCGTCACCTTGGCCTTCAGCAGCGACCAACCCGCCCGCTCGACGGCGCGGGCGTTGCCGCCCACGCCTCGCAGCACGGCGCCGTAGGGCGACCACATCAGCGCGATGTGCGCCACCGCCGCGATGACGATGAGCATGAGGATGGGGGTCGGGATCGGCAGCTTCTGCGACATGAACGTGCGAAGCCACTCGGGGGCCTCGCCTCCGGGGACGGGCAACAGGGTGATGGCGACGCCCAGCCACACGAAGGACATGCCCAACGTGACCACGATCGAGGGCAGGTCGCGCAGGTGGATGAGCGCACCGAGGGCGGCGTAGACCGTCACGCACCCGACCAGTGCGAGCACGCCCAGGATGGGCTGCTCGATGAGGATCGTGGCCGAGATGCCCGCGGTCACACCGATGTACATGCCGATCGAGAGGTCCAGGTCGTTGACGGTCATGACGCACAGCTGGGCCAGCGTCGCGAACGCCAGCGGCACGGCCAGGCGCAACAGCAGGTCCAGGCCGAAGGTGCTCATCGCGCGCGGCTGGATGTAGAAGATCGCCGCCAGGATGACGATGAGCGACACGAAGGGCATGGCGGCACGGAGGAGCCGCCGGGAGTCAGCGCCCGAGATCCGCCCCGGGCTGGCGGTCGCCGTGCTCACGTGCTGTCCCTGAACGATGCTTGCAGGACCTTCTGCTCGGTCACCTGCTCCCGAGGCAGGTCGGCCACGATGGCGCCTTCGCGGAACACGTAGACGTGATGGCAGTGCTCCAGCTCCTCGGTCTCCGTGGTGTACCAGAGGAACGTTCGTCCGGCCTCGGCCTCCTTGCGGATCAGCCCGTACACCTCGGCCTTGGTGCCCACGTCCACCCCGCGCATCGGGTCGTCCATGAGGATGATGTCGGCCTTCGAGCCCAGCGCCCGCGCGAACAGGGCCTTCTGCTGGTTGCCGCCCGACAACGAGAGGATGGGATCATCCATGTTCGGCGTCTGGATGGCCAGCCGGTCCCGCCAGGTCGCGCCGAGCCGTTCTTCCGCCCTGTCATCCACGAGCCATCGCCGCACCAGCTCACCGAGCGAGCCGATGGAGACGTTCTTGTTGATCGACCACAGCGGGAACACGCCATCGTTCTGCCGGTCACCGGCCACGACGGCGACCGTGCCCCTGACCTCGGCGCCGCCCTGGGTGCCATCGAACACGCGGTGGAGCATCCGGGTCTGCCCCTGACCGGCGAGGCCGGCCAGGCCCACGATCTCCCCCTCGTGCGCCAGCAGGTTGATGGTCTCCCCGTGCCGCAGCTCGGTGCGCACGCGGAGCGGCAGGGCGGAGCGGTCTCGCCCTTCCTCGATCGACTCCACCGCCTCCTCGGCGACATGGCCCATGGCGGCCACCAGCGTGTCACGGGAGAAGGCGTTGGCGCGGTCGGTGATCACGACCCGCCCATCACGCATGACCACGATGCGGTCCGCGCTGCCCAGGATCTCCGTCAGCAGGTGCGAGATGAGGACGACGGAGCCGCCCTCCTCGGCGAAGCGACGCACGAAGGCGAGCAGCTGTCCGGCCACGACGGCGTCCAGGCTCGACGTCGGCTCGTCAAGGATGACCAGCTTCGCGGGCGAGTCGGTGACCGTGAATGCCCGGGCGATCTCGACCATCTGGCGCTGCGTGAGCGGTAGGTCACCGACGATGGCCTTCGAGCTGATGCCGTGGCCCGGGAAGATGCGATCGAGCTCGCTGGAGATGAGGCCTGCTGCCTGGCGTCGCCAGCGCAGTCCACCCAGGTGCGGATGCATGATCCGGGCGTTCTCGGCCACGGTCAGGTTGGGGCAGAGCGACAACTCCTGGAACACGCAGCGGACGCCGGCCTCGTGCGCGGTAGTCACGGAGTAGTGCGGGGTCCGGTCCGTGCCCTCGATGGTGATGGTGCCTTCGTCGGGGGCGAGCGTGCCGGCCAGCACGTTCATCAACGTGGACTTGCCTGCGCCGTTGTGGCCGACCAGGCCGACGCACTCGCCCGCGTCGACACGCAGGTCGACACCGGTCAGCGCATGGACGGCGCCGAACGACTTCTTGACGCTGCCGAGCTCGGCGAGCGTTCCCCCATCAGTGCTCATGCCGGTATGTCACCCGCTTCGCTGCACGTCCCGGATGCGCCAGGGTGCGGCACGAGCGTGGAGTCGAGCCGGACGACGAGCGGGAGGGTGACGTGGTTGCCACCCTCCCGCTCGCCGATCATCGAAACGCTGCTACGGTCCGAGCGGGCTCGACGCCTCGCCGCGTCAGGGATGGACTACCTGTTGGCCTCGATGGCCGCCTGCATCTCCTCGACCGTGTAGGTCTTGGTGCCCACGTCACCCGGCTCCATCTCGGCCAGCGCGGCTTCGAAGTTGTCCTGGTCCCAGCGCAGGTACGGCACGACGATGTCATGCGGCACATCCTGTGCGCCGGCGAGCAGCTGCTGGGCGACCCAGAAGGCAGCCGTCGAGGTCCCTGGAGCGATCGACAGCGACATCGTCTCGTAGCCGTCGAGGTCCTTCTGTTCCTTCCACCAGGCGAGCTCATCCTGGCGGTTGCCCATGATGATGATGGGGCGTGGGCGCCCGGCATCCTCGAAGGCCTTCGCGGCACCGAAGCCGTCGCCGCCCTGGGTCACCACGCCGACGATGTCCTCAGGCAGGCTGGGCAGGATGCCGGCCACCGCCTGCTGGGTCACGTCCCCGGCCCAGTCGCCGTGGACGGCACCCACGATCTCGAACTGCGGGAACTCAGCCACGCCCTTGTGGATGCCCTCGCTGATCTGCTCATCGATGGAGGTCCCGGCCAGGCCGCGGATCTCGAGCAGCTTGCCGCCCTCGGGCAGCTTGTCGGCGAGGTAGACGATCTCCTGGTAGCCCATATCGACGAAGTCGACCCCGACGCGGTAGGCGCAATCGGCGGTGACGACGCCGTCGAAGGAGACGACCGGGATGCCCTGGGCGCAGGCCTCCTCGATGACGCTGTTGAGCGACTCTGGATTGGCGGCATTGATGACGATGGCGCTATAGCCTTCGAGGATCATGTCGCTGAGCTGCTGCTGCTGCAGGGTGGCGTCGTTCTCCGGCGTCGTGCGGACGTCGGCGGCAGCCACGACGCCATCAGCCACGACCTGCTGCGAGAGCTCATCCCAGCTCCGCAGCATGGCCTGCCGCCACGAGTTGGCAGCGTAGTTGTTGCTGAAGGCGACGCGCTTGTCGGAC
>JBFYUV010000063.1:0-6924 GCA_041299865.1 Chloroflexota bacterium | reverse complement strand
GACCCGGCCGCCACCGTCGTCGCGCGCCTGGAAGCCGAGCGAGCCTGGCAGGCCGTGATGGCGCTGCCCGATGAGCGTCGCCAGGCCCTGCAGCTGCGCATCGTCCACGAGCTCAGCGCTCGCGAGATCGGCCAGCTCATGGGCAAGTCAGAGGGCGCCGTCCGCGTGCTCATCCACCGCGCCCTCGAATCGGTGCGCCGTCAGCTGGCCTCGTGAGCAGTCGGGGCGGAGCGGCCGCCGACCTCGACCTGGCCATCGACGACCTGCTCGCAGACCGCGATCGGCCCCTGCCCGTGGAGACCGCGGACCTGCTGGCCACGGCACGGCTGCTGCGCGACGCGCTGCCTCGCTACCATCCGCGCTTCCACTTCGAGGAGCACCTGGCGCGGCGTCTCGCTGCCGCCCGTCGGGCGAGCACCGATCCGACCACCCTCGCGAGGCGCCCGGCCCAGGTGGAGGAACCGGCAGCGTCCGTCGTCCGGCTGCCCTACGTGGCGGCGTCGGCGACGGCCGCATCCTCGCCCCGCCGCCGCCGTGGCCTGCTGACCGGGGGTGCCATCGCCTCCGGGTTCTCCCTGGCCATCCCCATCGCTGGAGCCGCGCTGGTGGCCTGGCGTCGCAGCCGAGCCGCCGGTGGGAGCCTCTAGTGCCCATCCGCCTGCCCTTCCGGCCGCGCCCCGAATCGTCTCGCGCGGACCTCTGGACCAGCTGCCCCGGCTGCAGCGAGATGATCTACAACAAGCAGCTCGAGAAGAGCCTGCGCGTCTGCCCACGCTGCGGGCACCACTTCCGGTTGCGTGTCGACGCGCGCCTGCGCTTCCTGCTCGACCCCGACAGCTTCGAGGAGCGCGATGCCGGCCTCGAATCGCTCGACCCCCTGGGCTTCGTGGACCTCAAGACCTACCCCGACAAGATCCGCGAGCAGCGGGCCAAGACGGGCATCCGTGATGCGGCCGTCTGGGGCGTGGGCAGGATACGAGGCAAGCGCATCGCCATCTGCGCCATGGACTTCGCCTTCATGGGCGGCTCGATGGGCTCCGTCGTGGGCGAGAAGGTCACGCGCGGCGCGGAGGCGGCCCTCGAGGAAGGCATGCCCTACATCACCATCAGCACCTCGGGCGGGGCGCGCATGCAGGAGGGCACGCTGGCCCTCATGCAGCTCGTCAAGACCTGTGCTGCCGTCGAGCGCCTGGCGCTTGCCGGCGTGCCCTTCATCAGCGTCATGTCCGATCCGACCACGGGCGGCGTCTTCGCCTCCTTCGCGGCCCTGGGTGACGTGAACGTGGCCGAGCCCAATGCCCTCATCGGATTCGCCGGTGCCCGCGTCGCCGCTGGCACCACTGGTGACGAGCTGCCCGAGGGCTTCCAGCGGGCAGAGTTCCTCTTCCGCCATGGCTTCATCGACCAGGTGGTCCAGCGTGCCGAGCTGCGCGACCGGCTGGCCCTCCTGCTGGACTACCTGCAGCCTCGCCGCGAGCGCCTGCCGGTGGGGCCGACGGATGGCCGCGATCGACGGTCGCCGGCCGACGGCGACAGCAGCAACGATGCCGAGTCGATCCGTGGCTGAGCGAGGGACGCGCGGCGCCGCGACGGCAGGCGGGGCGGCGGTGGGCGCGGCCGAACCAGCTGAGGTGAGGGTGGAAGAGGCCGCCTCGGAGACGGTGCCGCAGGGCGAGGTCGGCGACGAGGCACTCCGGGAGGCCGTCTGGGCGCGAGTGCAACTGGCCCGCAACGTGCGGCGGCCGCACACCCTGGAGCTCCTGGCGGTCATGGCCGAGGACGTCGTGGAGCTGCACGGCGACCGCACCTTCGGGGACGATCCGGCCCTCGTGGGCGGTTTCGCGCGCATCGGCGAGCACCGCGTCGTCTTCGTGGGTCACCAGAAGGGCGCCGAGGTCGAGGAGAACATCAAGCGCAACTTCGGGATGCCCCACCCGGAGGGCTACCGCAAGGCCGGCCGGCTCATGAAGCTGGCCGAGCGGCTCGGCCTGCCGATCGTGACCTTCGTGGACACGCCGGGTGCGGCACCCGACGCGGCCTCGGAGGAGCGCGGCCAGGCAGAGGCCATCGCCCGCAGCATCGCCCTCATGACGAGCCTGCGCACGCCCATCGTCACCGTCATCACCGGCGAAGGCGGATCCGGCGGAGCGCTGGCCATCGCCGTTGGCGATGTCGTCATGGCCCTCGAGAACGCCATCTACTCGGTCATCTCGCCGGAGGGCTGCGCCAGCATCCTGTGGCGGACCCCGGATGCCGC
Organism: Chloroflexota bacterium; assembly: GCA_041299865.1. GTDB lineage: Bacteria > Chloroflexota > Limnocylindria > Limnocylindrales > CSP1-4 > JAFMJV01. The sequence continues at coordinate 4,667 of JBFYUV010000063.1, read as the reverse complement.
GCAGCAGGCGGCGGTGGCCATGCGCCTGACGGCGCGCGAGCAGCAGGCCCTCGGCGTCATCGACCTGGTCATCGCCGAGCCGGCCGGCGGCGCCCACCAGGACCCGCGCGAGACCGCTCACCGGCTGGGCGAGGCCATCGAGGCCCAGCTCGAGGCGCTCGTCCACCAGGATCTCGACACCCTCGTCGACGGACGCTACGCGCGCTATCGTGACTTCGGCGCCTTCACGACGGCCGACCTGCCGGTGCGTGAGCGCCGTGAACGCCAGAACATCGTGGAACGGCTGCGTGCGCTGCTCGACTCGGGCCGTACCGTGGTCAGCGTCGGGGAGGGTGAGTCGCTCGATCCCGGCGTGGCCGATGAGGGGAACGGCGTCCGCGACAGCGAGGTCGGCGGACATGCACATGTGGCAGCCGAGGAGAGTGATCGGTGACGGACGAAGCAGCCCGGGGTGATCTCGGCAACGTGGCGGTGGACTCGGCCGTCGATCTCGACGCCCTCACCGACGAGATCCTGCCGGCCCTCGTCGCGCGGCTGCGGGCCAGCCGCCTGGCCGAGCTCGAGGTCCGTGACAGCGGCTGGCGGGTGCGGTTGCGCCGCGACCTGCGGACGGCCCGGCGCCCATCACACAGCCATGCGGGCGACACGGATGGACCGGAGAGCGACGACCAGGGGGCGAGCCAGACCCGATCTCCGGCCGTGGGCTACTTCAGCCCGGCTCCGGGCCTCGTCGTGGGTCACGCCGTGACCAACGGGGACACCCTGGGCAGCATCGACGTGCTGGGGATCGCACAGGAGGTCACGGCCCCCAGCGGGGGCATCATCAGCGCCGTCCTGGCCGAGATGGGCCAGGCCGTGGAATACGGGCAGGTGCTCGTGGAGATCGACCCGCTCGGTGGCGAACTCGGCAGCGGCGATCACGAGGCAGCGCCATGATCGGCCGGGTCCTCATCGCCAACCGCGGCGAGATCGCGGTCCGCATCCTGCGTGCCTGTCGCAGCATGGGCATCGAGGCCGTCGTCGCCCACAGCGAGGCGGATCGTGACTCGCGCGCCGTCCTCATGGCCGACGAGGCCATCTGCATCGGGCCGGCCGAGTCCGCCCGCTCCTACCTGTCCGCGGCGGCGGTCATCTCGGCGGCGCTGGTCAGCGGCTGCGACGCCATCCACCCGGGCTACGGCTTCCTCTCCGAGGACGATGCTTTCGCCGAGATGACGCGCGCCCACGACCTCGTCTTCATCGGCCCCCCCGCGGAGGTGCTGGAGCGCTTCGCCTCGAAGGCCGGTACGCGACAGCTGCTGGCGCAGCAGGGCCTGCCCGTGGTGCCCGGTTCGGAGGGCATGCTGCAGGACGACGAGCACGCCCTCGAGGAGGCCGGGCGCATCGGGTACCCGCTGCTCATCAAGCCCTCGGCGGGCGGGGGTGGCAAGGGCATGCGCCTGGCACGCACCGCTCGCGAGCTGCAGCAGGCGCTGACCGTGTGCCGCTCCGAGGCTCGGGCCGCCTTCGGGGACGACTCGCTGTACCTGGAGAAGTGGCTGGAGCGCACCCGCCACGTGGAGGTGCAGGTCATCATCGACAACTACGGCCACGGCGTGCACGTCGGCGAGCGCGACTGCTCGGTGCAGCGTCGTCACCAGAAGATCGTCGAGGAAGCGCCCAGCCCGGCCATCGACGACGCCACGCGGGTCGAGCTGGCCGAGTCGGCCATCCGGGCCGCGCTGGCGGCGGGCTACCGCAACGTCGGCACCCTGGAGTTCCTCGTCGACGGCGAGGGGCGCTACTTCTTCATCGAGATCAACGCCCGCATCCAGGTGGAGCATCCCATCACGGAGATGCTCTCTGGCATCGACATCGTGTCCGAGCAGATCCGCCTGGCGGCCGGAGAGCCCCTCGGCTACGGGCAGGAGGCCGTGCGGCTGCGCGGCCACGCCATCGAGTTCCGCATCAACGCCGAGGACGTGCGCGCCGACTTCCGTCCTCAGGTCGGGACGGTGGCGCACTATGTGCCGCCCGGTGGCGCCGGGGTCCGCATGGAGACGCACCTCTACAGCGGCTACGAGGTCCCGCCGTACTACGATTCGCTCCTTGGCAAGCTGATCGTCTGGGGTCCGGACCGGGAGAGCGCCGTGGCGCGCTCGAGGGTGGCCCTCAAGGAGCTGCTCGTGGATGGGCTGGAGACCAACATCCCGTTCCATCGGGCCATCCTCGAGGACCCCACGTTCCTCTCCGGTGGCTTCGACACGAACCTGCTCGACCGCAAGGGTGCCGCGGCCTTCCTGGACGCCGCGGTCGGCGCCGGCGAGGCCTGAGCTGGCCCAGATGTGAGAAGGAGACCATGACAGACGTGCCGCCCGCCACCAGACAGACAACAGTGCTGCTCAGCACCGCCGAGCTGCAGCGGCTCATCCCGCACCGCTGGCCCTTCCTGCTCGTCGATCGCGTCCTCGAGGAGGACCGCGAACGGGGCTACATCCGGGCGGAGAAGGCCGTCACCGCAGGCGAGTGGTTCTTCGGTGGCCACTTCCCGGGCCTGCCTGTCATGCCCGGTGTCCTGCAGGTGGAGGCCCTGGCACAGACGATGGCCATCTACGTCGCCCGCAGCGAAGGGTTCGGCGATCGCATCGGCCTCTTCGCCGGCATCGACGAGTGTCGCTTCAAGCGCATCGTGCAGCCGGGCGACCGCATGACCCTCGAGGTGACCATGGAGAAGCTGGGCCGCCGTTTCGGCAAGGGCCGCGCCGTGGCCTCCGTCGATGGCGAGGTCTGCTGCGAGGCGCGCATCTCCTTCGTCATCCCCCCGGCAGAGGCGCTCCGGTGAGCGGCATGCGCGTCGCCCTCATCGCCGACATCCACGGCAACGCCCTGGCGCTCCGGGCGGCCCTGGCCGACATCGAGGCTCGCAAGCCAGACCGGCTGGCCATCCTCGGCGACCTGGTGTTCAACGGTCCGCGTCCTGCAGAGGTGCTCAGTGCCGTCATGGAGCTCGATGCTGCCGGCGCCCTGGTCATCTCGGGCAACACGGACATCGCCGTCGCGGACGGTGACTTCACGGCCGCCTTCCCATGGCTCGACGAGGTGCCGCAGGGTCATCGCGCTGCCGCCGAGTGGGCCCGTGAGCAACTCGACGCGGAGCAGCTGGAGTACCTGCGTCGCTTGCCTGCCGAGCGCCGCATCGCCGTCGGCGACCAGCTCGTCCTGGCCTGCCATGCCTCGCCGGGCAGCCAGACAGCGGGCCTGGCTGTCGATCTCGACGCGGCCGTGACGATGCAGTACGCCACGCGCACGGATGCACGGGTCATCTGCTGTGGGCACACCCACGTGGCAGATGTCCGCGAGCTGGGCCGCAAGCTGCTGGTGAACCCGGGTTCCTGCGGCTATGCCTTCGACGGCAGCCCGGACGCCTGCTGGGCGATGCTCACCGTGTCCGACGCTGCCGAGCCGGAGGCCCAGCTGCACCGTGTCGCCTACGACGCCCAGGCGGCTGCCGAGGAGGTCAGCCAGCGCGGTCTGCCGTCCGACGTCTACCGTGCCGCCACCATCCGCACCGGGAGGTTGGTGCGATGAGCGATGTCGCCCACGGGCGCCGCGTGGTCGTCACGGGGCTGGGCGCGGTCACGCCCCTGGGCAGCGGCGTTTCCGTGTACTGGCGGCGCCTCGTGGCCGGTGAATCGGGTGTTCGCCCCATCACGCTGTTCGATGCCGATGGTCTGGGCAGCCGCATCGCCGGCGAGGTGCCCGACTTCGATCCCTCCGGTGTCCTCGACCGCAAAGAGGTACGGCGCAACGACCGCACCACGCAGCTGGCCCTGGTGGCCACGCGCGAAGCACTCGATGACGCCGGCCTGCCGGGCCGCCTGGAAGGCAGCCTGGCCGAGCAGACGGGCATCCTCATGTCATCCGGGCTGGGTGGCACGGCCACCCTCGTCGAGCAGATCGGCATCTCGATCACGAGCGGTCTGACGCGTATCAGCCCCTTCTTCATCCCCATGGTCATCGCCAACATGCCCTCCGGTGTGGCCGGCATCGTCTTCGGCGCCCTGGGTCCCAACTTCTCGACCACCAGCGCCTGCGCATCGTCGGGTCACGCCCTGGGCGAGGCCAGCGAGATCATCCGGCGCGGTGACGCCGACATCATGATCGCGGGCGGCTGCGAGGCCTCCGTGCAGGGCGCCACGGTGGGCGGTTTCGCGGCCATGCGCGCCCTCTCCACCCGCAACGACGAGCCCACGGCGGCCAGCCGCCCCTTTGACGCTGCCCGCGACGGCTTCGTCGTGTCCGAAGGTGCGGGGGCCCTGGTCCTCGAGGAGCTGGAGCACGCCATGCGGCGCGGCGTGCACATCTATGCCGAGGTCCGGGGCTACGGCGCCACGGCCGACGGCCACCACATCACCACGCCGTCTCCGGGCGGTGCGGGTGCCGTGCGGGCGGCACGCCGGGCGCTGGTGAAAGCCGGCCTGGGAGCGGAGCGCATCGACCTTGTCAGCGCCCACGCCACGAGCACTGGCGAAGGTGACCCGACCGAACTGATCGCCATCAACACCCTGGTCGGCGACCATGCCCCGCAGGTCAGCGTGACCGCCACCAAGTCGTCCATCGGCCACACCCTGGGCGCGGCCGGCGCCATCGCCGCCGTGGCTACCGTGAAGGCGCTGGAGGAGGGCGTC
>JBFYUV010000062.1:0-10258 GCA_041299865.1 Chloroflexota bacterium | reverse complement strand
TCCGATCTGCCGGCATTGTTGGCGAGAGCGATCTTGGCTGGGATCTGGAGGATGTCCACGACCTCCGCCGTGACCAGGTCGGCCTGCTCCGGATGGGCAGCCTGCCAGGCCTCGATAGCCGGCAGGCGTGTCTCGTCGAGCCAGACCACGATCGGGGCATTCTCGTCACCGGTCAGCTCCGCGGCCGACGTGACATCGCTGCCTGTGGCCGGCGCGGACGAGGCTGCCCCCATGACCGTTGGGGCGGACACTGCCACCAGGGCGATCACCGATGCTGCGGTCAACAGTCGTTTCACTAGCCTGTTCCCTCCTTCGGGTCCGATGTGCCGAGGCTGTCGCTCTGGGCGACGGCGATCCTGGCTACCCACGGGCGCCTCTTGTCCCCTGCGGCCCTCCCTTCTCTGGCGTCCCACCCTGGTGGGGCGCTGCCTCGCCGCCTGAGTCCCGCGACTCTGCCCGGCATGGGCCCGGGCGAGCCATGAGCCCGGATGCGTGCCGATCCCTCTGCCAGGTCGACGCAGACATGCCTCGAGTATACGCTCGTTAATCGATTACGGAAATCGTTATCGTGGCCATCATGCTAAGATGGATCTCGGCAACCGGATCCTGCTCCAGGTCGAGATGACCGCCGGCTTCCACCTATGGGCCGACCTGCGTGATGAAGAGGCCGCGGACCTGGTCCCCGGCTCGGAAGTCGCCGTGCGCTGGTCACCGGGCGCGAGCAGCGTCTGGGCCGAGGCGCCCGACCCGGAGATGGAGGATGCCGTCACATGACAGGGAGCACAGCCCCGGCGCCGGTCGACCTGCTCATCCGCCACGCCTACGTCATCACCATGGACGACGTGGGCACGCTCATCCCCGACGGTGCCGTGGCCATCGCCGGGCGGGACATCCGGGCCGTGGGCCCGGACGGCGAGGTGGCGGGGAGGGTGGCGCCCGCGCACGTCATCGACGCCGCTGGAGCGCCGGTCCATCCGGGGCTCGTCGAGACCCACCTCCACGCCTCCTACCAGACATATCGCGGCGCGGTCCCCGACGTCATCCGCGAGGTGGACGTCTTCCCGACCATCGAGCACCACTTCTACGAGGTCGTCACGCCCGAGGAGGAGGAGCTGGGCTGCCTGCTCTCCTCGCTCGAGATGATCCGTAACGGGACGACTTGCTTCCTCGAGGCCGGCACGATCCTCGAGCCGGAGGCCGGCGCGAGGGCAGCGCGGACGGTGGGCATCCGGGCCGTCCTCGGCGATGCCTGCATCATCGACCAGCCGGCCGGCTACGCGCAGGGCAAGGAGGAGCGCGAGCCCTCGCCCTTCATCTCCCGGGCTCCGCGCGACCTGGACGAGGCGCTGGCGCGGCTGGGCGGCGAGCTGCGCCGAAACGAGGACCCCGATGCGCTCGTCCGGGGGCACGTGGCGGTCCTGGGTTTGGGAACCGCGTCCGAAGAGTTGCTGGTCGAGGCCAAGCGGCGGGCCGACGCGGCCGGGGTCGTGCTCAACATCCACCACGCCTACAGCCTCGCGGACACTGCCTCCGACCGGGCGCGGTACGGCCGCGACCCCCTCATCCACCTCGCCGCCATCGGCGTCCTGGACCGGAACACGACGCTCGGTCACGGCAACCACCTGACCGACGTGGAGTGCGAGGTCCTCCTGGAACGGGGAGCGAGCATCGCCTGGGTGCCTGCCGGCTCCATGATGTGGGGACATGGCGGGACGCTCCACGGCCGGCATGCCGAGCTCTGGCGCCGGGGCGCCAACATCTCCCTGGGGTCTGATTCGGCCAACTGGTCGAATAGCTTCGACCTCTTCCGGCAGGCCAACCTGGCTCTGCTCACGGCTCGCGACGCGCACGAGGACCGCACCTACCTGCTCGCGGAGGATGTCCTGCGGATGGCCACCCGGGGCGGCGCACGGGCGGCCGGGCTGGAGGACCGCATCGGCTCGATCGAGCCCGGCAAGCGCGCCGACCTTGTCATCCACACGCTCGACCGGCCCGAGATGCGGCCGGTCACGGACATGATCCGCAACCTCGTCTACGCGTCGGGGTCCAAGTCCGTCCGGACCGTCATCGTGGATGGCCGAGTGGTCCTCGAGGATGGGCGGTTCCCGCACCTCGACGAGCCGGCGCTCCTGGCCCGCATTGATGCGGCGGCCCAGGGGCTGCTGCGGCGCATGGGCTACACGCCCTATCCGGAGCGGATCGACCGACGCACGCGACCGGCCGGCTGAGCCCCGGGCGCGGGATCGGGTGTCCGCCGCCCGAGCGGAGGTGGCCCGGCGCTGTCCCTGACCCGGAACTCCGTCGCCACGCGGATGTGCTCGGTCGCGGGCTGTCGCTGCCGGCGCAGGCGCAGTAGCAGCCGTTCGGCGGCCCTGCGACCGATCTCGGCAGCTGGTTCGTTGACCGCGGTGATGGCGGGCTTGGCGATGGGATACCACTCCATGTCGTCGATGCCTACGATCGAGATGTCCGCAGGGACGTCCAGGCCGGCTTCGGCGATGGCGACCAGCGCGCCCACGGTCATCAGGTTGTTCGTGGCGAAGATGGCGGTCGGCGGCTGGGGCAGCGCCAGCAGCCCCGCCGTCGCCTGCCGCCCACCCTCGAAGGTGTCCGAGCCGATGCTCACGTATCCCGGCTGGACCGTCAGCCCTCGCCGTGCGAGCGCGTCATGGTAGCCATCCATGCGAGCCTGGTCGGAGGCCGGCCCGGGCGCGCTGCAAACGATGGCGACGTCCCGGTGACCGAAATCCAGGAGGTGCTCGACCGCCATCCTGGCAGCGGTCTCGTTGTCGACGGTGACCGTGTCCACGTCCAGCCCGGCCACGGCGGCGTCGACGAGTACGATCGGAGTGCCGCGTGCGACGGCACGCTGCAGGTGCGCACCGTCCGTGGAGCTGGAGGCGACGACCAGGGCATCCACCTGCTTCTGGAGCAGCGTCTGCACCGCCTCGCGCTCGCGCTCGACGCTGTTGTTGGTGTTGGTGAGGATGACGCTGAGACCGGCGGGGCCCAGCACGCTTTCGACGCCGCCCACGAGCTGGCCGAACCAGGGGTTGGCGACATCCGCGATGACCAGTCCCACCGTCCCGGTGCGCCGGCTGCGCATGCTCGAAGCGACGCCATTCACGATGTAGCCCAGCTCCGCGGCGCACTCCAGGACCCTGGCGGTCGTCTCCGGCGAGCTTGCTCCCTGCACGCCTCGAAGGACCCGCGACACGGTCGCGGTCGAGACCTCGGCTGCTCGGGCCACGTCGGCCATCGTGGGTCTGCCCACGGTCGTCGAGACCTCCTGCTAGTGGACGATAACGATTTCCGTAATCGATTAACGACGATATACTCAGGCCATGGCTCCGTCAACGCCAGGCGCCTCCGGAGCATGGTGCTCCGATGGGTGCGGACGCGTTCGACGGTCTGGTGGTCGTGGATGAGGGAGGAATGGCATGAGTGAGCGACCGATGATCCCAGTCGAGGAGTATGCCGAGCGCCGGCAGAAGGCAGCCAGGCTGGTGGCCGAGGCCGACCTTGATGTCCTCATCGCCAACGGCACTGACTCGGACGCCTCCAACGTGCGCTACTTCTCGGCCTACTGGCCGCTCTTCGAGATGGGCGGCGTGGCCATCGCGCCCTCCGGGAAGTCGGCCCTCATGGTGGGCATGGAGTCCGAAGAGTTCGCCAAGGGCCGCAGCGTCATCGACAACATCCACCTCATGAAGGAGTACCGGGAGACCGCCGACCCGGTCTACCCGAGCATCGCCGGGCACACCTACGCCCAGGTCTGCGAATCCATCGGCGTGACAGGTGTCAAGCGTGTCGGCGTGGCCGGCTACCTGTGCACGAACATGGCCATGTACGAGGGCCTTCGGGGGTCCTTCCCCGAGGCTGAGATCGTGAACGCGGACTTCATCACGACGAAGCTGCGGGCCGTGAAGTCGCCGGCCGAGCTGGCCTGCCTGCGCGAGGGCTTCCGGCTGGGCGAGCTGGCCCTGGAAGCCATGCTGGAGGCTGTCAAGCCGGGCATGACCGAGCTTGAGCTGGCCGGCATCGCCATCGACGTGCTCTACCGCAACGGCGCGGAGTGCGAGGCTCACACGGTCTACTCGTTCGGCGGCAAGAAGACCTCCAACGGCATCTCCCGCGGCACCCACCGGCGGTTCGAGAAGAACGACATCATCCAGATCAACGTCGGTGGCCGCGTCGACGGCTACTCGCCCTCGGTGGGCCGTCCCCTGTGCCTCGGCAAGATGACCGACCGACAGCGCTCGCTCATCGAGTTCGGCCTTGACATGCATCACCGGACCCGCGACTGGGTGCGCGCCGGCGTGGTGGCCAAGGAGGTCGCCATCCGCTACGAGGAGTACGTCAAGGCCCAGGGCAAGTGGCAGCACTACCTGTACGGGCCCTGCACGGGCCTCGGGCTCATGGAGGTCGAGCAGCCCTGGATGGAAACCATCAGCGAGTACGTCATCGAGCCGGACATGACCTTCCAGGCCGACACCTTCTTCTACGACGACGACTTCGGGCTGCGCTGGGAGGACGGCATGCTCGTCAAGGAGAGCGGGCCTGCCGAGTGGCTCAGCAGCGGCAGTCACATGGAGATCATCGAGCTCGATCGCTAGCCGCACGGACGGGCGAGCCTGCCGCTCGAGGCGACTCGCCCGCCCCGGTGAAGCCGGGGCTGCACATGGAGGGGAGATCGTCATGCGTTACGAACTGATGCTGCCGCACCACATCCGCAAGGCCATCGACGAGGACTGGCCGGTCGTCCAGCCCGTCGGGCCGCTCGAGTATCACGGCGAGCACATGTCCGTCGGCATGGACACGCTCGTCGTGGTCAAGACAGCCGAGCGACTGGAGTCGGAGATGGACATGGTCCTGATGCCGACCTTCTGGTGGGGCCCGGCCAGCTACGCCGTCGAGCCGCCAGGGGACGGCAAGGGCAGCGTCCAGGTCGATGCCGAGCACCTCATCCCGTTCACCAAGGACCTCTTCCGTAGCCTGCTGCGCATCGGCTTCCGCAACATCCACTTCTTCATCCACCACCAGTCCGAGAACTTCATGCAGGGCATGCCCACCGACCTGGCCTTCCGAACAGGCGCCCGCCTGGCCATCTTCGAGTTCCTCGAGAAGGAGCGCGGCGAAGGCTGGTGGGGCAGCAACGAGATGTCGAGCTACTACGCCGACCACGAGCGTGGCGCCAACCCCTTCAACTGGATCTCCGGCCACCCGCTCATGGATGCCGAGATCATCAGCCAGTACGACTTCGACCATGCGGCCAAGGGCGAGACCTCGCTGATGTTGGCGCTCTGTCCCGAGAGCGTGGACATGGATCACCTGTCGACCGAGAAGTGGTATCTCGCGACCGCCAAGGACGCCACGAAGGAGTACGGGCAGTTCGGCGCTGACCTCGTCCTCGAGCGCATGCGCAAGATCCTCACGAAGCAGGCCTAGGGGGATGGCAGGCAGGCAGGGCTCACGGACCTGGTTCTTCCCGGACGGCGACATCCCGCCGGCGGGCGATCCACCGCAGGGCCACGAGTCGCTCATCATGCTCAACCCTGGCGATGCCGATGCCGAGGTCGTCCTCACGGTCTACTTCGAGGACCGCGAGCCGGAGGTCCTGGCGCCGCAGGTCGTGGGCGCCCGACGGGTGCGCTGCATCCGCACCAACGAACCCATCGGCGGCTTCCAGATCCCCTTCGGCCAGTACGCCCTGAAGCTGGAGTCCAGCGTGCCCATCGTCTGCCAGATCGGCCGCATGGATGTCCGCCAGCCCAATCTCGCCTACTACACCGTGCTGGGCCATCCCCTCGATTAGGACAGCGATGAAGCAGCAGTACCACCTCGTCAGGAACAACGCGGAGTGCGAAGGCATGATCACAGGCACCTATCAGGGTGTCCTGTGCATGGCGCTCGATGGCGAGCCCTACGCGGTCCCCGTGAACCACGCGTACCAGGACGGCCGGTTCTACTTCCACTGCGCCACCACCGGCCGGAAGCTGGACACCATCGCCCAGAACCCCAACGTCTCCTACGTCATCACCAGGTTCTACGGGGACCGGCGCGACCTCGACAAGTCCTTGAAGTGCCACGGGCCCTGGGAGAGCGTCATCGCCTACGGGAAGGCACGGGTGGTCTCCGAGCACGACGAGCTCATCCGAACGTTCAAGGTGTTCATGCAGTACTTCGGTGAACCCGACTATCAGCATGGAGAGAACCTGCTGCTCAACACCAAGGTCATCGTCATCGAGGTGGAACGCATGACGGCCAGGCGGGAGTACGACGAGTTCCGGACCGACTACTGGTATTGGGAGCGGGACGCGTAGCTCGCACGGCCCACAGGTCTTCCGGGGAGGGCGCACATGTCAGCTGAGTGGATCATGCTCGAGGGAGCGATCAGGCTGGAGGGCGGCGATCACCACCGGCACGCGGCGCGGCGTCTGCGCGAGGCTCTTCCCGGTATCGATCGGCGTGACGGCGGCGGCGGGCCGAGCATCGTGCTGAGCGAGGATGCCTTGTTGCCTGAGGGTGCCTTCCGCATCGTCGCCGACCCGGTCGAACAGCGGATCAGCATCACGGGCGGCCCCTTCTCCGGCGTCATCTACGGGGCCGAGGAGCTCATCGCACGCGGGGGATCGGATCCGGGACGCCTCACGCTCCCGGTCACTCCCATCTCGCAGGCGCCCGGCCTGGCGTATCGCACCTTCTGGACCTGGGACCACTCGACGAACTGGGAGCTCTCCCAGGTGGGCCAGCAGGAGATCGGCGTCTTCAATCCCTATGGCAAGCCACCGGGCGGCTTCCTGCGGGACTACCAGCGCTGCATCGACTTCTGCTCGAGGCATCGCATCGCGGCCATCGTCATCTACGGTTTCCTGCGCGACCCCCATGGTGGCATCGAGGCTGCCCAGGAGCTCTGCGCCTACGCCACCGAGCGTGGCGTGCGCATCCTGCCGGGCATCGCCATCGGTTCATACGGTGGCTGCTACTGGGAGGGCGACCACCGCTTCAACCTGGCCACCTGGCTGAAGGCCCATCCGCAGCACGCGGCCACGCTCGAGAAGGGCGTCGGCTTCCAGATCGCCGACCTGGCCTTCCCCCTGAACTTCCCCAAGTCGGACTACACCCTGTCCGCCTGCCCCTCGGCCCCCGAGACCATGGCCTGGATGGAGGAGGGCGTGGCCTGGCTGGCCGAGACGTTCGACCTGGGCGGCATCAACATCGAGGCCGGTGACTACGGCGTGTGTGGCTGCGATCGCTGCGTGGCGCGCCGTGCCAACGAGGCGGAGGCGTCCCGGCGCATCGACGACTACGGCGATTCCTGGTCCCACACGGACATGGCCGACAACTTCCCGCGGCTCTACCGGACCGCCACCGCCATCAAGCCCGACCTCTGGCTCTACAGCGAGATCCAGTGGGACAACCTGCTGGACCCGGTGGCCCACGATGCCCAGCGCCGCCTGCCCAGGGGTGGCATCTACCAGCACACCACCAATCGCACCTACTGGGGCCGCATCCAGCGTGAGCTGACGCGCGAGTACGTGGAGTCGCTGCCAACGCAGCCCAACGTGCTGCGCTGCCAGTTCGCCTGCCAGTGGAATGGCGACGAGCGGAGCGAGCGGTATGCACTCAACGCCCGCGTCTTCAGCGACATGGCACGACTGTGCGGCCAGCGTGGCATGCAGGGGCTCACGGTGTGGGGTGAGCCCTCGCCCTACCACGCCACCGTGGAGCTCTCGTACCTCGCCTTCGCGCGCTTCTCCTGGGATCCGACCCTGACCTGGGAGCGCTTCATGGCGGAGGACGCGGCACCCCTGCTGGGCGGCGTGGAGGCCGCCGAGGAGTTCGTGCGCGTCGCCGAGGAGCTCGACGCACACCAGGTGCTGCCGTTCGAGCGCCTCAGGTCGCTGCGAGAGGTCGCCATGGACCACCACGCCGGCGACGAGGCGGGCCGTCGATGGCTGTCGCTGGAGGACCAGATCACCCGGCGCATCTACATGGGTGCCTGACGATCGTTCGTGACCCGCGACTCTTGACCGCTCGGCATGTCCGAGGCGTAATGGCGATCATCCGAATCAGTTGAAGAGAACCGGCTTCACCGAGGCTCATATGGGTGGACGTTGCCGAGCGCAGCGTCGGGGGAGAGCAGAAGGTGCAGCGCGACCTCGTGATTAGGGCACAGCAGGGCGACGTCGAGGCGTTCAGCCTCCTGGCCGCCGGGGCGATCGACCGTCTCCATGGCGTCGCCTATCGCATCCTGCGTGATTCGGATCGAGCGGACGATGCGACCCAGCAGGCGCTCGTGTCTGCCTGGGATCACCTGCGCAGCCTGCGCGACCCGGATCGCTTCGACGCGTGGAGCTACACGCTCGTGGTGCGCGCCGCCTACCGGGAGGCTCGCCGGGACCGCTCCCGGCGCGACGTCGTCCGCCGGGTGCTGCCGAACGATCACACCGGGAGCGAGGCGCCGGACACGCTCGCCGACCGCGACGAGATCGAGCAGGCCTTCCGGACGCTCTCGCCGGAGCACCGCGCCATCCTCACCCTGCGCTACTACGCCGACCTGCCCTTCGCCGAGATCGCTGAGATCCTCGGCATCCCCATCGGCACGGTCGGCTCCCGCCTGTACCACGCCAGCCGACGGATGCGGGATGCACTGCGACGCGAGCAGCGCTGGCTCCCCGCCATGGAGCACGTCCTGCCATGAACGAGCCCGACTTCGAGCGGTCACTCGGCGAGTGGATGCGCACGGGGCGCACCAGCGCGTCGGCCTGGGTCCTGGAGAGCGTCATCGAGCACGCTCATCAGCAGCCCAATCGGTCGTGGTGGGCTCGCCTTCGGAATGCCTGGTCCGTGGGCGCCAGGACCGCGCCCACACGTGGGCGCCACATCGTGGGCCTCACCGCGGTCGCGGCGACCGCGACGGCCGTGCTCGTGGCCCTGCCCTTCGTCACGCCCGTGCTCCACAGCCACCCCGACGCGGCACCGGCCTTCGCGCCCGCCTCGGGGGCTCCGGCCGCCTCGCCAGCCACGACCGCTGCCTCGCCTGAGGTCGTCGCACAGGTCGGCTTCCCAGCTGGCGCGCTGACCGGCAGCGTTTGGCTGGAGCAGGCCGAGGGTGAGGTCGACCACTACATCACGCTCCACCCCGACGGCACCCTCGTCGAACGGATCGCCGGGCCGGGCTCGCCCATCGGCATCGGTCTCTGGAAGCCGGACGGCCAGAGCGGACTCACCAGCGTCACGTTCTTTGCGGACGCGGACCCCGAGCGACACGTGGGGCGTGGCCTGAGCATCCACCGTGCCGACTGGACGCTCGACGAGGCTGCCGACACCGGCAGCCTGACCTGGACGGCGACATTCGAGCCGATCGATGGGTCGAGTCTGCCCGACGCGAGCGGGCGCTCCGGTCTGGTCCGCCTGCACCGCACGGGCTTGCCGCCCGAGGCGTTACACGACCTGCCGGCCGAGCCGGCCTGGGAGCTGACGCAGGGAACGATGGCCCAGGGCAACGGGTCCGGGAGCGTGGCCGTCCTGACGCCCACCTTGGACGACTGCTCGATGCCTGACACACCGGGCTACATGGTCGTGCACGGTGACGGCACGAGCTTCTTCGCCAGCCAGAAGGGCTCTGGGGCGGGGCTGTGGGTGCCGACCGGCCGCGACACGATCGCACTCACGGGCTGGTCGCAGCTGCCTGGCCTCGATCCGGACGTGGGTTGGGTGGCCCAGCTCAAGGGTCGAGTGCTCCTCGTCGGCAACGAGGACGGTTTCGACGGCCAGCTGCCGGCGGCTCGGCGCTACCTCATCGCCGTGGACGGCAAGCCGGTGGCACCGGCGCACACGGACCTCTGGGACGACAAGGGCTCTGTCTGGCTGGAGCCCACTGACCTCGGCTCGGCGATCACCGCCTACCTCACGGACGGCACGGTCATCGCCCGCGACCCACGTTACGGCGCCGGCGCGGGGTACTGGCAGCCGATCGATGCGCACACCATCGCAAGCTGGGTGGGCTTCCCCACCCTCCAGAGGATCGAGATCCGGACGGAGGCGACCATCGCCCCCGACGGGGAGAGCATGTCGAAGACATCCATCCTCAGAGATACCAACACCGGCTCCGAGGAGGCAGGCACCGCCACGGCGACGCGGCTTCACCTCGAGCCCTGACCACGACTGACCTTGCGCCGGGAACCGCGGCCCGGATGCAGTCCAAGACCTGCTGGACATAGAGTCGAAAGGGGGACTCCTGTGCGTACATCAC
>JBFYUV010000061.1:0-3863 GCA_041299865.1 Chloroflexota bacterium | reverse complement strand
TTCCGATTAGCTGAAGACTTAATCATGGGTGGAGCGTAAGCTACCCAGTTCGGGAGACTGCGAGTACGAAAGTGCTCATCAATCCTTCACCGTGACGCCTTCCCGGGAGTCGTGGAAGTGTTTCGGGTGCGGCCGGGGAGGGGACATCTTCAACTTCGTCATGGAGCGTGACGGGGTGGACTTCCCCACGGCCTTGCGCTCGCTGGCCGGGAGGGCCGGCGTGGAGATGTCGGAGCGGACGACTCGTGAGGACGCCCAGCGCAAGCGGCTCCGCGATGCGCTGGAGGCGGCCATCTCGTTCTACCACCAGGTCCTCACCAGCCATGCCTCGGGCGCGGCTGCACGCGACTACCTTCACGGGCGAGGCTTCACCGACGAGACCATCAGCACCCACGGCCTGGGCTGGGCGCCGGACGCCTGGGATGCCCTGAGCAGCGCGCTGACACGCCGCCGCAACCTCGCCGAGGCGGACCTGGAGGCTGCTGGCCTCGTCAGCCGACGGCGCTCCGGGAGCGGCGTCTACGACCGCTTCCGTGGCCGCGTCATCTTCCCCATCCGCGACGCGGGCGGCGGTGCCACCGGTCTGGCAGGGCGCATCCTCGGCCCGCAGACGAGCGAGAGCGGGCCCAAGTACCTCAACTCCCCCCAGACGCTGCTCTTCGACAAGGGCCGCACGCTCTACCTCATCGACCGGGCCAAGGGCGCCATCCGCCGCACCGGGCGAGCCGTGCTCGTGGAGGGCAACACGGATGCCCTCATGGCCCACCAGGCCGGCTTCGACAACGTCGTCTGCAGCATGGGCACGGCGCTGACGGCGGGCCAGGTTGAGCTCCTGACGCGCTACGCGCCCCGCATCGCGCTGGCCTACGACGTCGATGCCGCGGGTCAGAGCGCGGCCACCTTCGGGGCCACGGAGCTGACCGCCCTCGTGGGCGAGATCGAACGCTCACCCTACCGCGGCCGCCTGACCGATGTGGATGTCGTGCGCCTGCCAGACGACCGCGATCCGGACGAGGTCATCCGCGACGAGCCCGAGACGTGGCGCGCGGCCACCGAACACCCGCAGCCCATCATGGAGTTCCTCATCGACCGCGCCGCGACGCGCCATGACCAGCGCACCGTGCCTGGCCGTGAGCGGCTCGTGGCTGCCGTGCTGCCTACGCTACGCACCATCGCGGACCCCGTCCGTCGGGACGGGTACGTGCAGCTGCTGGCCCGCCGCTCCGGCGTGGAGGAGCGCACGCTCCTTGAGGCCCTGCGCCGACCTGAGTCTGGAACGGGCCGGCCCGGCGGTGCTCGCGAGGAGAGCCACGTCGGTTCGCGCATCAACCTGGAGGCCGTCATGGCCCAGCCTGACGCGCTTGATCCGCGCGCCGTGGAGCGCGCCCTGGAGCCGGCGGAGGCGACGCTTCTGCGCCTGCTCCTCACCTACCCGAGCCACCTGGATGCCACCGCCGCCCGCATGACCGAGGACCCCTTCGTGACGACACCGGCACGTGAGCTCTGGAAGGCTCTCGAGGCCGCGCTGGAGGCTGGATCCGACCAGGCTCCCTTCGACCGTGGCGCCTTCGTAGCCGGCCTGGAGCCGACCCTGGCCGGGGTCGCACGGACGCTCCTTGCCCGCACCGATCCGCTACCCGGCAGCACGGTCGAGACCCAGCAGGCCATCGACCAGAGTCTGCTGACCCTGGATCGAGCGCGCCTCTCGGAGCGCATCGAGTTCACCCGGGCGGGCCTTGCCGAGGCGGAGGCAGCCCGCGACGCGGGTGAGCTGGAACGGCTGCAGCAGGAGGTCCTGGAGTTGCAGCGGCACCGCCTGGCGCTGGACCGGGCGGTGGCAGACACGTCACTGCTCTCTCGACGACGAATCCACCCCAAGTCAACCCCGGAGAACGTGGAGGTAGCACATGGCGATGGACGCCACTGACAAGCTGCTCGTGGCCTCGGTCCTTGAGCGCGGCAAGCGTGACATGGACGGTGACACCGTCGTGCCCGAGCACGAGGAGGAGCTGGGCGCTCGCAACTTCGACACTGCCGCTGAGCTCGGCGTGCAGGTCAGCGTCGAGGAGAGCGAGAAGCAGCCCTGGCAGGAGCCGCCGTCCAAGATCGAGGACGACGAGGAGGACAAGCCCTCCACGCAGGCCGAGCTCGACGCCATGGCGCAGGACATGGTCGGCATCGACGACCCCGTCCGCATGTACCTCAAGGAGATCGGCAAGGTGCCGCTCCTCAATGCCGAGGAAGAGGTCGTCTTCGCCAAGGCCATCGAGCTCGGCGAGCAGATCGTGGACGAGCCCTGGCGGGCCGTGCTCTCCCTCTGGTTGTGGACCCACAATGGCACCGAGCGCGCGAGCCGCCTCAAGCGACCCGAGCATCGCCTCGACCA
Organism: Chloroflexota bacterium; assembly: GCA_041299865.1. Classification (GTDB taxonomy): domain Bacteria; phylum Chloroflexota; class Limnocylindria; order Limnocylindrales; family CSP1-4; genus JAFMJV01. The sequence continues at coordinate 1,477 of JBFYUV010000061.1, read as the reverse complement.
CTACGCCGCGGACGCCGAGCGCATCGTGCTGGGCGCCTTTGGTGCCGCGCAGAAGGACGGCCTCCTGGTGTCGGCCCCGGACCTCAAGCTGACCGGGGCACAGCGCGCGGCCACGACCGAGCACGCCAAGGCGCTCCTCAAGGAGGCCAAGCGCTTCCTGGCCGACTACGAAGAGGCGCACACCGCCGATGCGTTCACGGCCCTCGTGGACTTCTCGTACATGTCCGTCCACAACGGCGACGAGGACGCCCGCGACAACAAGGGCCTGCGCGCGCTCTTCGACTGGAGCCAGGGCATCGCCCTGGAGTCCCTGCGCCGCTCCATCCTGGCCGGCAAGGAAGCCGAGGTCATGGACGAGTGGGGCTGGGACCCCGAGATGACCCAGGAGCACCTCAAGCCCCGCAACCGGCGTGGCGTCATCGTGCGCTATGGCCGCGAGGGGCGCGAGTCGCTGACCTCAGCCAACCTGCGCCTGGTCGTCTCCATCGCCAAGAAGTACATCGGCCGCGGCATGTCCTTCCTCGACCTCATCCAGGAGGGCAACATCGGCCTCATCCGGGCGGTAGAGAAGTTCGACTACGAGAAGGGCTTCAAGTTCTCCACCTACGCGACGTGGTGGATCCGACAGGCCATCACCCGCGCCATCGCGGACCAGGCGCGCACCATCCGCATCCCCGTCCACATGGTGGAGACCATCAACCGGCTCATCCGCGTCTCGCGAGGCCTGCTCCAGGAGCTCGGCCGCGAGCCGACCGTGGAGGAGATCGCCTTTGCCATGACCGTGGGGCCGGAGTTCGCCACCGAGATCCTCAAGCGGCTCGGCGGCGCCAACAACTTCGCCCACATCGAGGTCAACACCCACAAGCAGGCCACCATCATCGTCCACGTCCTCGACGACAAGCTCGTCAAGCCGAAGGAGAGCGAGGACTACGCCATCATCGGCTCGGACCACACCTACGACGTGAAGCTGCCCAAGAAGAAGGACAAGGAGCTCGACTCCGTCGTCCTCATCACGCCGGACAAGGTGCGCGAGATCATCAAGGTCAGCCAGGAGCCGGTCTCGCTCGAGACACCCATCGGCGAGGAGGAGGACTCCCACCTGGGCGACTTCATCGAGGACCGCGCAGCGCTTGCGCCTGCGGACGCAGCCTCGCACCAGCTCCTCAAGGAGCAGGTCGAGGCCGTGCTCGACTCACTCTCCGGGCGCGAGCGGCGCGTGCTGCAGCTGCGCTTCGGTCTCGAGGACGGGCGCTCACGGACCCTCGAAGAGGTGGGCAAGGAGTTCAACGTCACCCGCGAGCGCATCCGCCAGATCGAGGCCAAGGCCCTGCGCAAGCTCCGCCACCCGTCCCGGAGCCGCAAGCTCAAGGACTACCTGGAGTAGCAGGAAAGCCGCATGGGGCCGCACGCGCGGCGAGGGGCTGCCGCCCGGCCGGTCGCCGCTCAACGCCGCTTGGCTGCCGCCCGCCCGATTGCC
>JBFYUV010000060.1:0-8600 GCA_041299865.1 Chloroflexota bacterium | reverse complement strand
GCGAGCGCGTCGCTACCTGTTCGTATCGTTCCGCGTGGTGGTCATGTTCAGCGTGGCCCTGGCCATCGTCACGCCGCTGGCATACGCCGCCCTGGGTGGCTTGCGCACGACCGGCGAATTGCTGAACCGGCCCTTCGACCTGCCCACGGACTGGTGGCCGCGGAACTACATCACCGTGCTCCGGTCGGAGGCGTTCTGGACCGAGCTCTTCAACAGCGTCGCCATCGCACCCATCGCCACCTTCACGGCAGTGGCCCTGTCGGCCCTTGCCGCCTTCGCCTTCGGACGCATCAAGTTCCCCGGACGAGAAGCCATCTACACGCTGTTCGTGCTCGGGCTGCTCTTCCCTGCCGCCGTCGCGATCCTGCCGCTGTTCATCCTCATCCGGCAGCTCACGCTGCTCAACTCGTGGTGGGGCGTGGCGTTGCCGCAGGCGGCCTTCGCCCTGCCCATCACGGTCATCATCCTGCGCCCCTTCTTCCGGGCCATCCCCTTCGAACTGGAGGATGCTGCCCGCATCGATGGCTGCAGCACGTTCGGCTTCTTCTGGCGGGTCGCGCTGCCCCTCTCGCGCCCGGCGCTCGCCACCGTGGCCGTCCTCGCCATCGTCGGCAGCTGGAACGCGTTCCTGCTGCCGCTGCTGGTCCTGCGGACCGCGAACCAGTGGACCCTGCCGCTTGGGGTGATGAACTTCTCCGATCGCTACACCGCGGACACCGCGCTCGTGCTGGCCTTCACCACGCTGTCACTGATCCCAGCACTGATCTTCTATGTCATCGCCGAGCGCCAGATCGTGGGCGGGCTCACGGCCGGGGCGGTCAAGGGATGACGACGACATCGGGGGAGGAGACCATGCCCACAGACGATACACCGCGATATCGCGACCTCTCCCTGAGCGCCGAGGAACGGGCACGCGATCTCCTCGCCCGCATGACCATCGACGAGAAGCTGGCTCAGCTCGGCGCGCTGTGGTCGTTCGAGGTCTTCGACGGCCACGGCCTCGACCTCGAGCGGGCACGCGAGCGGCTGGCCCAGGGGATCGGGCAGATCACGCGCGTGGCGGGTGCCACCAACCTGCCACCCAGGCAGGTCGCCGACTTCGGCAACCAGATCCAGCGCTTCCTGGTCGAGGAGACACGCCTAGGCATCCCGGCCATCCTCCACGAGGAGAGCCTGCACGGCGTCATGGCCCGAGGCGCGACCTGCTTCCCGCAGTCGATCGGCCAGGCTGCCAGCTGGGACCCGGAGCTCATCGAGGAGATGGCCCGGCTCATCGGGCACCGCCTGCGTGCGATGGGGGCCAGCCAGGCCCTCGCGCCGGTCCTGGACGTGGCGCGTGACCCGCGTTGGGGGCGGCTGGAGGAGACCTACGGCGAGGACCCCTACCTGGTCGCGGTCCTCGGCTGCGCCTACGTCCGCGGCATCCAGTCGACGGGCGATGGTGAGCGACCCGTCATCGCCACAGCCAAGCACATGGTCGGGCACGGCGTGCCGGAAGGCGGCCTCAACACGGCACCGGCGCACATAGGACAGCGAGAGCTGCACGACGTCTTCCTGGTGCCCTTCGAGGCCGCCGTGCGTGAAGTGGGCATCGGCTCGGTCATGCATGCCTACGACGACCTCGACGGCCTCCCCTGCGCAGCGTCCCGGGAGCTGCTGACTGCCATCCTGCGTGAGCGCTGGGGCTTCGACGGCATCGTCGTTGCCGACTACCTCGGCATCGAGCACCTGCTGACCCTCCACGAGTTGGTCACGGACCTCTCGGATGCGGCGGTCATGACCCTGGCCGCCGGCCTGGACATGGAGCTGCCGGCCACGAACGCATACGGGGCACCGCTCCGGCAGGCGCTGGACGAGGGCCGCGTGGACATGGCCCTGGTCGACCTCGCCGTCGAGCGTGTCCTGCGCATGAAGCTGAAGCTGGGCCTCTTCGAGCGACCCTACGTTGATGAGGACGAACCGGAGGACCTGTCGGAGCGCGAGTTGGCCGTGGCCCTCGCGGTGGCGCGGCGGTCCATCGTGCTGCTGGAGAACGACGGGGTGCTCCCGTTGCCTGCCGACCTGGCACGCGTCGCGGTCATCGGACCGAACGCCCACGACGCCCGCAACCTGGTGGGCGATTACGGACACATCGTGCACATCGAGACGCTGCTCGAGAACCGCGGCCGGGAGGGTGTCGCGGGCTCGGCCGCACCGCTCGACCTGCAGCTGGCCGACGAGCTGGCGTCCTGGGCGACCGTCCTGGAGGCCATCCGAAGCCGCGTCGGCCCTGGCACCGAGGTCCGCTATGCGGCCGGCTGTGGCGTGCTGGGCGGCGAGGACGCCGAGATCGAGGCAGCGGTCGAAGCTGCCCGCGGTGCCGAGGTGGCCATCCTGGTGCTCGGCGAGCGCTCCGGCCTGACGGCGCAGTGCACGTGCGGCGAGACGCGCGATCGCTGCGAGCTCGGCCTCCCGGGCCGCCAGGCCGAGCTGGTGGCAGCCGTGGCAGCCACCGGCACGCCGGTCGTCATCGTGCTCGTCTCGGGCCGCCCACTGGCCATCCGTCGTGAGACCGCCCTGGCCGCTGCCGTCCTTCACGCCTGGGTACCTGGGGAAGCCGGCCCGGAGGCGATCGCCGGGGTGCTCTTCGGTGACGTGAGCCCGGGCGGCAAGCTGCCGGTGACCGTGCCGCGCCACGTCGGGCAGGTGCCCCTGTACTACGCCCACAAGCCCTCCGGCGGCCGGTCGATGTGGCACCAGGACTACGTGGACGGCTCACACCTGCCGCTCTGGCCCTTCGGCCACGGCCTCTCCTACTCGCGCTTCGAGCTCAGCGAGGTACGGCTGAGCAGCCCGACGATGCGCGTGGACGGCGAAGTCGTCATCAGCGTGGATCTCGCGAACGTGGGCGAGCGGACGGCCGACGAGGTCGTGCAGCTCTACCTGCGCGACCTGCACGCCAGCGTCACCCGGCCCGTCAAGGAGCTGAAGGGCTTCGCCCGCGTGACGCTGGCAGCCGGCGAGCGATGCAGCGTCAGCTTTGCCCTGGCCGCCGAGCAGCTCGCCTTCACCGGCGTGGACGGCGATCTCATCGTCGAACCGGGCCGGCACCGCGTCATGATCGGCACCTCCTCGACGGACCTACCGCTGCAGGCCGAGTTCGAGGTGGTCGGCGAGCCTCGCCGGCTCACCGCTCGATCACGCTTCTTCACCGCGATCGGCGTGAGCGATCCTCGCTGAGTCCGGGACGCCCGGCTCAGCCCTCAGCGGCGGCCAGCCCGTTGCGGGCGATGACGTCGCGATACCACCAGGCGCTGTCGCGCGGGGTGCGCTCCTGCGTCTCGAAGTCGACGTGGATGATGCCGAAGCGCATGGAGTAGCCGTGCGACCACTCGAAGTTGTCCAGCAGCGACCAGCAGAAGTAGCCACGCACGTCGACGCCCGACTCGATGGCCGCCTGTGCGGCTCGCAGGTGCGAATCGAGGTAGGCGATCCGCCGCGAGTCATGGATGGCGCCGTCGACGAGCGGATCGTCGTAGGCCACGCCGTTCTCGGTGATGTAGACGGACGGCAGGTCCGGGTAGGTCGCCTTCAGTGTCACGAGCAGGTCGCGCAGGCCATCGGGCGTGATGGGCCAACCCATGTCCGTGGCGTCAGGACCAGCGTGGCTGCCGCCCACGTCCTGCAGGCCGGGGGTGTGCGGGATCGTCGCGCCCGGGGCTGAGACCAGGGACCCGTCCGCGTAGTAGTTGACACCCAGGAAGTCGAGCGGCGCCTCGATGACCTCCAGGTCGCCGGCCTGCACCGGTAGCCCGCCGAAGGCCTGCAGGTCGTCAACCACGTCCTGCGGATAGCGGCCCAGGAAGAGCGGCTCCGTCCAGACCCGGTTGCGCAGCCCATCCATGCGGCGCACGCCGTCGAGCAGCGCTGGGGTCGGGTCGGCATCCGCGGCCCCGATGGGCTGCAGGTTCAGGACGATGCCGACGTGCCGTGAAGCCTCGATGGCACGCATGGCTTGCACGGCCAGGCCGTGGCCCAGCAGCAGGTGGTGGATGGCCTGCGTGGCTTGCCGCGGGTCGCGGACACCTGGGGCGTGGACGCCGTCCGCGTAGCCCAGGAGCGACGAACACCACGGCTCGTTGAGGGTGGTCCAATACCGGACCCGATCGTGGAGCGCCTCGAAGACGACGGCCGCATAGTCAGCGAAACGCCGGGCCGTGTCGCGCGCGGGCCAGCCGCCTGCGTCCTGCAGGACCTGCGGCAGATCCCAGTGGTAGAGGGTCAGGAAGGGCTCGATGCCGGCCCCCAGCAGTTCGTCGACGAGCCTCCGGTAGAAGTCCAGGCCGGCCTGGTTGGCCTGACCCCGGCCGGCCGGCAGGATGCGCGGCCAGGCCACGCTGAAGCGGTAGGCCTGCAGTCCGATCGACGACATGAGAGCGACATCGTCGCGGTAGCGGTGGTAGTGGTCGTCGGCCGTGTCACCGCTGTCGCCGTCGTGGATGGCGCCCGGCAGGCGGCACAGCGTGTCCCAGATGCTCGGCGCGCGGCCGTCCTCGCGCACCGCGCCCTCGACCTGGTACGAGCTCGTGGCCGCACCCCACAGGAACCCGTCCGGGAACGAGATCTCTGCTGCCGTCGACATGCCTGGTGCGCTCCTTCCGTCTCTCGCGGTGTCGTCCCTCGTCCGATCAGCCCGCGGCTGGCCGTGCTCCACCCTGGAGGCAGCCACCCACCTCGTCGACCGTGGCACAGGTCACCAGGTGGCCGGCTGACACCTCGACCATGGTGGGGTTCGCCTCGCTCGCCGGCGCCGTCGCATCGCCGTCCGGGTAGCGCTCATGGTAGAGGCAGGCTTGCCGGTCGCGGACGACGTCCATCTGGCCCAGTGCCCCGGAGTCGTGCCCACCGTGCAGCGCCGGTACGGAGGCCAGCAGCATCCGCGTGTAGGGGTGCGTGGGCTGGTCAAAGACCGCGGCCGTGGGGCCACGTTCAACGATGCGGCCCTTGCGCAGGATGATGGCCTGGTCACTGATGTAGTTGCCCAGCGAGAGGTCGTGGGTCACGAAGAGGACGCCCAGGCCGCCGGCCTTGAGGTCGCCCAGCAGGTTGAGCACGTCCACGCGGGTCGAGGCGTCGAGCATGCTGATGATCTCGTCGGCAACGAGGAACTCGATGTCCAGCAGCAGGGCCCGCGCCACGAGCATGCGCTGCAGCTGCCCGCCAGAGAGCTGGTGGGGGTACTTGCCCAGCACCCCATCCGGGTCCAGGCTGACGCCCTGCAGTGCCTTGTGGACGCGCTCGTCCCAGTCGGCGCCCTTGACCTCGGGGAAGAAGCCGTCCCTGATCAGGCCGAAGACGCGGTCGGCCTTGAAGATGGGGTTGTAGGAGCTGAAGGGATCCTGGAAGACGCCCTGCACCTTGCGCCGATAGGGCTTCAGCTGCCTGGGCTTCAGCGTGGCCACGTCCTGGCCGTCGTAGAGGATGCGGCCGCTGCTCACGGAGGCCAGCCGCAGGATCATCTTGCCGATGGTGGACTTGCCGCTGCCACTCTCGCCGATGAGCGAGATGATCTGGCCCGGCCGTGCCTCGAAGGTGACGTCCTTCACGGCGTGCAGCATCTGCCCGCCGAAGGTGCCCACGCGATAGACCTTGTTGACGCCCTCGAGCGCGAGCGTACCCATCAGTCCACCTTCCAGCACGCCACCTGGTGGCCCGGCTCGATCTCGATGAGCGGCGGCAGCTCTTCACACTGCGCATCGGCCAGCGGACAGCGAGCCCGGAAGCGGCAGCCCGCCGGCGGGTCCAGCAGCGACGGCGGCCGTCCCGGGATGCCCACCAGGCGTCGCTCGGCGAAGCGCACGCCCACCTCCGGAAGCGAGGAGATGAGGAGCTTCGTGTACGGGTGCCGCGGGCCATCGATGATGACCTCCGTGGGCGCCTTCTCCGCCAGGTGGCCGGCGTACATGATGAGGATTGTGTCGGCAACCTCGTGCAGGATCGAGAGGTCGTGCGTGATGACCATCATCGACTTCACGAAGTGGTTGTCGCGCAGGCCCACCAGGGCCTCGGCCACGGCCTTCTGGGTGGAGACGTCCAGGGCCGAGGTGATCTCGTCGGCGATGAGCAGCGAGGGATCGAGCAGCGTGGAGAGGATCATCACCACGCGCTGTTTCATGCCGCCCGAGAGCTCCATCGGATAGAGGTCCATGATCCGCTCGGGCAGGCCGACCATGGCCAGTCGTCGCTCGAACTGGTCCTTGACGCTCGCGTAGCGGATGCCCCGCGACTCGATGACCTCGGCGGCCATGCGGCCGATCTTGCGGGTGGGGTTGAGTGCGCTCATGGCGTACTGGGGCACCACCGAGATGGTGTGGAAGCGGTGCTTGTCCATGGCCGCGCTGTCCGAGATGGGCAGCTCCGTGCCGTCCAGCTCGACGCTGCCACCCACGTGGCGCATGCGTCCGTCGAGGCGGATGAGGCTGTTGCCGAGGGTCGTCTTGCCGCAGCCGGATTCGCCGGCCAGGCCCATGATCTCGCCATCGGCGATGTCGAAGCTGACGCCGTCGAGGGCGTGGACGTCCCCGGCCAGGGTGCTGTAGTAGACCCGCAGGTCGTTCACCTTCAGCGTCATGTCGCTACAGCTTCCGCAGCCGCGGGTTGAAGACCTGGTCGAGCCCGACGTTGAGGACGTAGAGCGAGCCGACGATGGCCACGATGCCGATGCCGGGCGGGATGAACCACCACCACATGCCCAGCTGGAGCGCCGACCAGAGGACGGCGTTGTTCATCATCAGCCCCAGCGACATGCCGTCCGTGGGACCCAGGCCGATGAAGTCCAGGGTGGCGGCGATGAGCACGGCGCCGCCGAAGAGCAGGATGAACGTGAGCATCAGGTAGGAGCTCATGTTGGGGGCGATCTCACCGATGATGATCTGGCGCGTGGACTGGCCGGAGAGGCGCCCCAGGTCCACGAACTCGCGCGTGCGCAGCGAGAGCGTCTGGGCCCGGATGGCACGCGCTGCCCAGGGCCAGCTCGTGAGGCCGATGAAGACGGCTTCGATGAGCAGGCCGCGAGCGTCCACGTAGGCCACGATGACGATGAGCACCATCAGCGTGGGGATGACGAGGACGACGTTGGTGAGCATGTTCAGGGTCTCGTCGACGATGCCCCCGCGGTAGCCGGCCACGAAGCCCACGGTCATGCCCACGATGGCCGCCAGCCCGCCACCCAGCAGGCCCACGAAGAAGGTGGCTCCCACGCCGTGCACGAACTGTACGAAGACGTCCTGGCCGAAGGTCGTGGTCCCGAACCAGTACTCCGATGAGGGCGCCTGCATGGGCGGGCCGATGTAGTCGTTAGGCCCGTAGTCGCGCAGCATGGGGCCGACGATGGCCACCACGAGGAGGGTAGCGATGATCGCGAGGCTGACGAAGATCTTCTTGTCGCGGACAGCGAAGTAGAGGAACTCGCGGAGGCGCCCGATCTTGCGCGGGGCGCTGGCGGGCTGCCCAAGCGCGTCGGGAGGCAGCAGGCTGGCCATCTAGCTGCTCTCCATGCCCAGGCGGACCCGGGGGTCGACGATGACGTAGGCGATGTCGATGAGGAAGTTGGCCACCAGGACGCCGATGATCACGAACAGGAAGATGCCCTGCAGCAGGAAGTAGTCCTGGTTGATGATGGCCTGGTACGAGTACCAGCCCAGGCCCGGATACGAGAAGACGACCTCGGTCACGAGGGCGCCGGCGACGATGACGCCTAGGGAGAGGGCCAGGCCGGTGAGCTGCGGCAGCAGAGCGTTTCGGTACGCGTACTTGCTCACAAGCTTGGACGGGGCGCCCAGCGACTGCAGGTAGCGGCTGTAGTCGGCGTCGAGCTCGTAGATGATGAGATTGCGCATGCCGATGGCCCAGCCGCCGAAGCCCACCAGGAAGAGCGACAGGAAGGGCAGGAACCAGTGCCAGGCCAGGCTCTCAGCGAAACGCAGCGAGAGTGCCGGGGACAGGTTGAAGCCGTAGGCGCCGGCGATGGGGAAGACGTGGAGGACGGTCCCCAGCAACCAGGCCAGCAGGATGGCCAGCCACATGTACGGCGTGGCCGTGAGGATGTAGCCCACCGGCAGCACGGCACCGTCGAGCCACTTCTTGCGGGCCGCGAAGGCGCCGAACTTGTTGCCCGTCCAGAAGGCCAGCAGGATCGAGGGGATGAGCAGCGCCAGCGTGTAGGGCAGGGCAGCCATGATCACCTGCATGACCGGCTGCGGGAAGAGCCAGATGCTCACACCCAGGTCACCCTGCGCGAGCGACGTCCAGAAGTTGACGTACTGCTGCCAGATGGGCACGTCCAGCCCGAAGGCGCGGTTGAAGTAGGCCGTCATGGCCTCAGCCGCCTCCGGCTGGGCCGCCATCCGCGCGACCATGCTGCGCACCGGGTCGCCGGGCGCGAAGCGCGGGATGAGCCAGTCGATGGTCACCGCGACCATGAAGGTCACCGCGTAGAAGAGCAGCTTGCGCGCGAAGTACTTGAGCACGATGGCTCCGTCAGGCCCGCATGAGTCGAGGGAGCCTCGCCCGGCTCAGGCCAGGCGAGGCCCCCTGCTGGATGGTCCGGTCAGGCAGCCGGC
>JBFYUV010000059.1:0-6639 GCA_041299865.1 Chloroflexota bacterium | reverse complement strand
TTCCGCCTCGACAAGCACATCCCGGCCGCGGCCGGCCTCGCTGGCGGCAGCTCTGATGCCGCCGCGGCGCTCGCGCTGGCCGCCGCGGCCTGGGGCTTGTCGTCCGATCGTGCCACGTTGCTGGAGGTGGCCGGACGGCTCGGTGCCGACGTGCCCTTCTTCGTGGCGGCCCATGGGGCAGCCCTCGTGAGCGGCGTCGGCGAGGTCATCGAGCCACTGCCCGAACCCTGGCCGCCGCCCGGCGTGCTCCTCGTCACCGCCGCCGAGCGGCTCTCGACGGCCGTCGTCTTCGCCGAGTTCGACCGTGGAGCGGCGCCGCCGGGCGTGGACGCCCCGGGCACGGAAGCCATGGTCGAGCACCTGGCGGTCGCTCTCCGCAGCGGGCTCGACGGTGCTGTGCTGGCTGACCTGGCTGATGGACTGCGTGACGCCAACGACCTGTGGCCGGCTGCTGCGCGCCTCTCGCCCAGCCTGACGACGGCGCGAGAGGCCCTCGAATCGCTCCTCGGCCGGGCCGTCCTGCTGACCGGATCGGGCCCGACCCTGCTGGCCGTCTATCCTTCACTCGAGGCTGCCACCTTGGCAGCCGCTGAGCTCGAGCAGGCCCGCCCGCCGGCCTTGCGAGGCGCCACCATCCTGGTCACGTCGGGCAGCAGCAGGGGAGGGTCACCATGAAGGAACGCATCCAGACAGACGCATCACCGAGGCCCATCGGTCCCTACAGCCAGGCTATCGCCGTGGAGGGACTTCTCTTCTGTGCCGGCATGGGCCCCATCGACCCGGCCACGAGCCAGCTCGTGGAGGGCGGCATCGCCGAGCAGACCGAGCGCACCCTGAAGAACCTGGGGGGCATCCTGGAGGCCGCCGGGCTGGGCTACGGGGATGTCGTCAAGACGACCTGCTACCTGGCGGACATGGATGACTTCCGCGCCTTCAACGAGGTCTACGCGACGTTCTTCGCCGAGCCCTTCCCGGCGCGCACGACCATCCAGGCCGCCCGCCTGCCCATGGACATCCTTGTCGAGATCGAGGCCGTCGCCGTCCGTGGCTGAGGTGCCGCCCCGGGCAGTCGGGCGTGTGCCCCGCCGTGGGGTTTGACACCCCGCCGACCGGACCCCTACAGTCATGCCACCTGATGCCCCACGAGCCCCCATCACGCCCGGGCGATCCGGCCTCGACGTGAACATGGATCCCTCCCGACCGCTTGCTGCGGTCGTGCTCGCGGCTGGCCTGGGCACGCGCATGCGCTCGCGCCTGCCCAAGGTGCTCCACCCCATCTGCGGGCGAGCCATGCTCGCCTACGTCATCGACGCTGCCGTGCAAGCCACGGGCACGGCGCCTGTGGTCGTCGTCTCGCCGGCCACGGAGGCGGTCCGCGAGATCTTCGTTGGGCAGGCCGTCTTCGCGCTCCAAGCTGAGCCGCGCGGCACCGCGGATGCCCTGCACGCCGCACTCGCCGTGCTCTCCGAGGACGTCACCGAGATCCTCGTCCTGTCCGGCGACGTGCCCCTCGTGGATGTGGGCCTGCTGACGGACCTGGCAGCCGCGAGGCATGACAGCGCCGCCGCCATGGCCCTCGTCAGCGTGGACATGGACGAGCCGGCCTCGCTGGGCCGCGTCGTGCGCGACCGTCAGGGACGCATCAGCCGTGTGGTCGAGGCCAGCGACGCGACGCCGGACGTGCTATCCATCAGCGAGATCAACGCCGGGCTCTATGCCTTCGACGTGGCCTGGCTGCGCGGGCGGATCGTGGACGTGGCACCCTCGCCGGTGACCGGGGAGCTCTACCTGCCGGAGCTGGTCCCGCTGGCACGGGCGGACGACCGTGCCGTGGTCACGCTGGAGGTCGAGGATGACGGCACGCTGCTCGGCATCAACGATCGCGCCCAGCTGGCCGACGCCGAGGTGGAGATGCGCCTGCGCATCAACGAGACCCACATGCGCGCCGGCGTGACGCTGCAGGATCCCGCGAGCACCTTCATCGACGCCAGCGTGGAGATCGCCGAGGACGTCACCATCGAGCCCGCGGTCATCCTGCGCGGCAGCACCTCCATCGGGCGCGACGCGGTCATCCGCGCCGGCAGCCAGGTCTTCGATTCGCGCATCGGCGAGCGGACGGTGGTCTGGGCGAGCGTCCTGGAGGGCTCTGTCGTGGAGTCCGATGTCACCATCGGGCCCTTCTCCCACGTCCGCGGCGGTGCTCACATCGGCAGTCGGGTCCAGCTCGGCAACTACGCCGAGGTCAAGAACAGCACCATCGGCGCCGGCACGAAGAGCCATCACTTCAGCTACCTCGGCGATGCCGACGTGGGTGAGCAGGTCAACATCGGCGCCGGCACCATCACCGCCAACTACGACGGCGTGCGCAAGCACCGCACGCGCATCGGCGCCCGTGCCTTCATCGGCTCGGACACGATCCTGCGGGCCCCGGTCAGCGTGGGTGAGGACGCCCTCACCGGCGCCGCGTCCCTCGTCACCCGGGACGTACCGGACGGCAAGATGGCCCTGGGCGTGCCGGCACGCATCCGCGAGCGCAAGCCACGCCCCGACGCCGCGCCCGCCCGGCCCGATGCCGCAGCCGCCCGGCCCGCGGAGGACGCCCCGGACCACTGATGGCCAGCTCGCTCCCTGAGATCGTCGTCATCGCCCTCCTCATCCTCGTCAACGCCGTGTTCGTGGCGGCGGAGATCGCCCTGGTGACGGTGCGCCGCAGCCGTATCCGGCAGCTCAGCGACGAGGGCGACCCGCGCGCGCATCGGGTGGCACGCATGACCGAGCGCCCGGGCCGGCTGCTGGCCACCATCCAGCTGGGCATCACCTTCGTGGGCTTCCTGGCGGCCGCCTTCGCCGGCGCCAGCACGGCGCGCCACGTGGCCGACGGCCTGCGCGCCATCAGCCCGCTGTCGGCGTCTGCGGACATCCTGGCCCTGCTCATCGTGACGCTCGTGGTCAGCCTCGTGACCATCGTCTTCGGCGAGCTGGTGCCCAAGACGCTGGCCCTCGCTCACGCCGAGCGCTACGCGCTGGCGCTGGCCCGGCCCGTCGAGGTCCTGGGCATCCTGCTCTCGCCGCTCGTCTGGCTGCTGACGACCATCACGCACGGCATCACCCGCCTGCTCGGCGTCCGTGACGTGCCCGACGACGCCATCACCAGCGAGGAGCTGCGCATCCTCGTCGAGCGGGGCGGCGAGCAGGGCACCATCGAGGCCGAGGAAGAGCAGATGATCGGCGGCGTGCTGGAGCTCGGCGAGCGGCGAGTCCACGAGGTCATGGTGGCCCGTGTGGACATCGTGGCCCTGCCGGTCGAGGCCTCGCTGGACGAGATCGTGCAGACCATCGTGGCGGGTGGCCACTCGCGCATCCCTGTCTACGACGGCAGCATCGACAACGTCGTGGGCCTCCTCTATGCCAAGGACCTGCTGCCGTTCCTGGTCGGAGATGACCGCCCGCCTTCGATCCGTGGCCTCGTGCGCACGCCCCTCTTCGTGCCTGAGTCGATGCTCGTCGACGACCTCCTGCACAGCCTGCAGCGCGGTCGCGTCCACATCGCCATCGTGCTCGACGAGCACGGCGGCACAGCCGGTCTCGTCTCCATCGAGGACCTCATCGAGGAGATCGTGGGCGAGATCCAGGACGAGTACGACGAAGAGGAGCCCCTGATGATCGTGCCGCTCGGCGAGGACGAGGCGCGCGTCGACGGCCGGGCGGACGTCGACGACCTGCTGGAGCACTTCGATGCCACGCTGGAGGGCGACGACCAGGAGGAGTTCGACACCGTCGGCGGCCTCGTCTACCACTATGTCGGCGGCGTGCCCAAGGTCGGCGACAGGGTGGCCGTGGCCGGGCTGCGCTTGACCGTGGAGGCCACTGATGGGCGCCGCGTGCGCACCGTGCACGTGGCTCGCGTGGCGCCCGACGAGGCCGAAGCGGCACCCGAGGGCGCCTGACCCGCCCTAGGCGCTGATGGCCGCTCGCACGACCTGATCGAGGTGGTCGATGGCCGCGCGGTCCACGAGCGGCACGGAGGCGATCTCGGCGAGGGCGTCGTCACGATGCTGGCGCGCCCGGGTCCGGGTGAACTCGTGGGCCCCGACGCGCTCGAGGATGAGCCGCACCTCCTCGACGTCCGCGCGACCGGCCGGCTCGTCCGACTGGGCCAGGATGACGCGGAGTCGGGCGGCGTCGGCTCCTGCCGCTTCCTCCAGCGCGTAGATGAGCGGCAGCGTCTTCTTGCGGGTCGCGATGTCCGAGGCTTCCTTGCCAGTCACGGCTGCGTCACCCCAGATGCCCAGCAGGTCGTCGTTGATCTGGAAGGCCAGGCCCAACGACCAGCCGAAGCGCCGGTAGGCCGCGATGACGGCCTCGTCCTCGGTGGCCAGGATGGCACCGGCCTCCGCTGAACCGGAGATGAGGGAGGCCGTCTTGCGGCCGATCATGTCGAAGTAGTCGTCCACGGACATCCACTCGTCGTGCTCGGAGCCCCAGATGTCCAGGAACTGGCCTTCGCAGAGCGCCAGGCAGGTCTCGTCGTAGAGGCGCATGAGGCGCAGCACGCGGGCATCCTCGAAGCCTTCATCGGTGAGCCGGTAGAGCGCCATGCGACTGAGCGTGAAGAGTGTGTCCCCGGCGTTGATGGCCTGCGGGATGCCGGCCACGGTCCACAGCGCGGGCCGGTGCCGGCGCTCCAGCCCGCGGTCCTCGATGTCGTCGTGCACCAGGCTGAAGTTGTGACCCATCTCCACGGCAGCCGCGCCGGGCAGGGCCCGGACGTGGTCACCCGCGATGGACTGGTAGGCCAGCAGGCCGATGAGCGGCCGCATGCGCTTGCCGCGCGGCGCGTCGCCGTCCAGGCCGAGGTGGTAGCGCACCATGTCGTAGAGCGCGTGCGTGCGGTCGTCCTCGGCGTCGCGGATGACGGCGAGGATGGCAGTCTCGGTATCGGCGATGAGGCCGTCGAGGTCGATGCTGGTCAGCACGCTGAACATGATACCTGTCGTTAGCAAATCCTCCCACGCGGAAGCGGCCGGCCGCACGGGGGTCTCGGGACCGCGCGGCAGCCTCCAGACCGTGCGCGACGCATGTGCATCGGCTCGGCTAGGCTCGGCCTGTGCCACGCCCCCGCAGCTACAAGACGCGGGCCATCGTCCTGGCCCATCTCGACCTCGGCGAGGCCGACCGCATCATCACGCTGCTGACGCCGGAGGACGGCAAGTTCCGGGCCATCGCCAAGGGCGTGCGCCGCCCTCGCAGCCGCATCGGGGGCAGCGTGGAGCCCTTCGCCGAGCTCGACCTGGTGCTGGCCCGGGGTCGTGAGCTGGACGTCATCACCTCGGTGGACGTCGCCCATGCCTGGCTTCGGCTGCGCGACCGCCTCGAATCGACGGCCACGGCCTGGTACCTCGGCGAGCTGGCCGATCGCGCTATCGAGGAGCGGGCCGGCGCCCACCCGGTCTACGGCCTGCTGCGACGAGCCTGCCAGCTGCTGGACGACGGCATGGCCCCTGGGCGCGTAGCCCGCTGGTTCGAAACCGGTCTGGCCGACGCGCTGGGCGTCCGTCCCGAGCTCGATCGCTGCGTGGAGTGCGACCGCCGCCTGGAGGTCCACGAAGCCTTCCGCTGGGTGCCGGCGCTCGGCGGTGTGCTCTGCGCGACACATCCCCGGCCGCCCGCGGAGACCGCGACCCTCTCGCTGGACGCCCTCAAGCTGATGCGGGCCTACCGCCGGCTGGACGTGGAGGCCATCGCCGCCTTGCGCATTCCAGCGGACATCGAGGGCGAGGTGGAGACGCTCATGCGTCGCTACACCCGCTTCATCCTCGAGCGCGAGGCGCGCTCCCTCGCCTTCGTCGACGAGGTGCGCCACCACCGTGAACCCGGGGGATGACAGGACCGCGCCGCTGCGGCATGATGCGGCCTCGTCTTCATCGGGGGGTGGACCATAGGGAGGAACCGCTCATGACCGTCCGCTCCATCCGATCGCTGCTTGTTGGCCTCGGGGCGCTGCCGCTGGCGCTCGTGCTGGGCACTGGGGGCACACTGGCTGCCGAAACCCTCGTCGAGAAGGGCACGCGCGGTGCGTGGACGGTCGTCGACACGGACGCCCAGCCGGGCGCCTCCTGCGCCTACGACGTCGACTCGACCAACGACCTCGACATCATCGAGGCGCGCAGCCCCCGGGCCTTCGCCCGCGACCGGACCGCGGCCCGTGACGCTCAGCGGGTGGGCATCCGTCTCATCTTCCAGAAGTCGAAGCTCGATGGCGGCAACGGCGGCTGGGAGACCGTCTTCAAGACGCCCATGATCAAGAAGCTTGCCTACGATGACAAGGCCGTCGCCATCGGTCAGCGCGGCTGGCAGGCGGCCTACTCGGGCACCCCGCACTTCCGGGCCCTGGCCGCCATCCGCTGGTACAAGCCAGGCACGACGTCGAAGGTGGAAGGCGCCACGACCTTCCGCTACCAGTGGTACGACATCGGCTCGGCTACCCCCGAGATGGACCGCTGCTTGCCCAACCCGTAGCCGGGCAGGGCGACACCCCGCCGCTGACGCCCCGCCGCGGACGTCCCGGCCGGGCCCCCCCGCCGGGTCGCGCGTTTCTGGGGAAAACCCCGCACCCGACCGGCGCTGCCCTCGCCCGCC
>JBFYUV010000058.1:0-3892 GCA_041299865.1 Chloroflexota bacterium | reverse complement strand
TCGCCGGCATCGACATCCCTCGCGAGAAGCGGGTGGAGATCGCGCTGACCTACATCTACGGGATCGGGCTGCCCACCAGCCAGAAGATCCTCACCCAGGCCAATGTGAACCCGGACACCCGAGTCCGCGACCTCACCGAGGAGCAGGTCAACCGCCTGCGCGAGATCGTCGACCGCCGCTACACGGTGGAGGGCGACCTCCGTCGCGAGGTGGCCATGAACATCAAGCGCCTCACCGAGATCGGCTCCTACCGCGGCCTGCGGCACCGCCGCAACCTGCCCGTCCGGGGCCAGCGCACCAAGACCAACGCTCGCCAGAGACGCGGCCCCAAGAAGACCGTCGGCGTCCGGCGCAAGAAGTAATCCCGATCGCTGTCGCGGACCGGCTCCGGCCCAGGAGCCACCGCGCGGCCCCCACGCAGGAGAGACACTCGATCGATGGCGGAACGAAAGCGCGCCACGAAGGTCAGGCGCAAGGAGCGGAAGAACGTCCCAATAGGGCACGTCCACATCCAGGCGTCCTTCAACAACACCATCGTCACCATCACTGACCTCGGTGGTGCCGTGGTGTCCTGGGGCAGCGCCGGCACGGCGGGCTTCAAGGGGTCGCGCAAGTCCACGCCCTACGCGGCCGCGCTGGCCGCGGACGGTGCCGCCAAGCGTGCCATGGACCATGGCATGCGTCAGGTGGAAGTCTTCGTCAAGGGCCCGGGCTCGGGGCGCGAGCAGGCCATCCGGTCGCTCCAGGCAGCTGGCCTCGAGGTCAGCGCCATCACCGACGTCACCCCGCTCCCGCATAACGGCTGCCGCGCTCCCAAGCGGCGCCGCGTCTAAGCGAGGCAACCCCAATGGCGCGATACCGCGGCCCCGTTTCCCGACTCTGCCGGCGCGAGGGCATGAAGCTCTTCCTCAAGGGCAGCAAGTGCTACACCAAGAAGTGCCCCTTCGAGCGCCGCGGGACGCCCCCCGGCCAGCATGGGGTGCGCCGCCGCAAGATGTCCAACTACGGCATCCAGCTGCGCGAGAAGCAGAAGGTGCGGCGGGTGTACATGGTCAACGAGCGGCCCTTCAAGCGCTACTTCGAGACGGCTGAATCGCGCCCCGGCGTGACCGGCGAGAACCTCCTGCGGCTGCTTGAGACTCGCCTGGACAACGTCGTCTATCGCATGGGGTTCGCCAGCAGCCGTGCCCAGGCCCGCCAGCTCGTGGGCCACGGCCACGTCCTCGTCAACGACCGGCGCACCAACATCCCTTCGGTCCACGTGCGCGAAGGCGACCGCATCGAGGTCCGCCCGAGCAGCCGCAAGACGGAGTACTTCAAGGCCCTCAAGGACGCCCTCGGCGGCGCCCAGAAGCCAGACTGGGTAGCCGTGGACGCCGACAAGTTCATCGGCACCGTGTCCTCGCTGCCGACCCGTGACCAGATGCCGCTCGAGCTCAACGAGCAGCTGGTGGTCGAGTACTACTCGAGGTAAGGCTGCGACATGATCGAGTTGGAGAACGCGCAGATCGCGTCCATCGAGGACCCGCAGGACCAGACCTACGGCAAGTACGAGGCCAGCCCGTTGCGCGCAGGCTACGGCGTCACGCTGGGCAACGCCCTGCGGCGCGTGCTGCTCTCGTCGCTTGAGGGTGCAGCCGTCACGTCCGTGCAGATCCGTGACGTGTCGCACGAGTTCAGCACCATCCCCGGGGTCAAGGAAGACGTCATCCAGATCCTCCTCAACCTCAAGCGGCTGCGCCTCAAGGGCTACGTGCCGCACCCCACCCAGCTCAAGCTCGTCAAGAGCGGCGCTGGCCCGGTCACGGCGGCAGACATCGTCGAGTCAGCTGACGTCGAGATCGTCAACCCGGAGCAGCACATCCTGACGCTGGAGCCGGATGCCACCATCGAGATGGACCTGACGGTCGAGCGGGGCACGGGCTACCTCTCCGCTGATGACACCAAGGAGGGCCTGCCCATCGGGGTCATCCCCGTGGACGCCATCTTCACGCCGGTCCGCCGCATCGATTACCACGTCGAGAACACCCGCGTCGGCCAGGTCACCAACTATGACAAGCTGACCCTGGAGATCGAGACCGACGGCACCATCACGCCGGAGGAAGCTCTCTCGCGTGCAGCCGAGATGCTGGTCGAGCAGTTCGGCCAGTTCACGGCCGCCGGCCGCAAGCTGACCAGCGAGGTGGAGGCTGTCGCCGGTGCCGAGGCACTGCCACCCAACGTGCTGGACATGCCCATCGAGGACCTCGACCTGCCCATGCGGGCCTACAACTCGCTGAAGCGCAACAACATCGTCAAGGTCGGCCAGCTCCTGCAGCTCCAGGACGAGGACCTGCTGCGCATGCGCAACTTCGGCAAGAAGTCCCTCGACGAGATGAAGGACCGCCTGCGCATGCGGGGCTTCCTGCCCCCCGAGGACGAGGCCTTCGAAGGCCTCGACGAGGAGGATGAGGACGAGCAGCCCTTCGATGAGGACGAGGAGGACATCTAGCCGATGGCTCACCGCATCGACGGGCGCAAGCTGGGCCGCAAGACCGGGCCCCGCATGGCGCTCTATGCCAACCTCGTGGTGGCCGTGCTCCGCTACGAGCGCATCAAGACGACCGAGGCGCGCGCCAGCGAGGTGCGCGGCATGGTCGAACACGTCATCACGCTGGCCAAGGGGGGCACGCTCGCTGAGCGCCGCCGCATCGTGGCCCAGCTGCCCAATGAGCCGCTCGTGATCGACAAGCTCTACGACGAGATCGTGCCCCGCTACGGGGATCGCAGCTCGGGCTTCACCCGGGTCGTCAAGCTCGGCCCTCGCGCCGGTGATGCCGCCCCGATCGTCCAGCTCGAGCTGGTCTAGCCAACCCGCCCGGACCCACGCGGGTGAGCGTGGCCGGACGGACCACAGGAAGCCTGCCCGAGAGGGCGGCCCCGTGCGGTACCGCGCACGGGTCGAATACGACGGCACCGAGTTCGCCGGCTTCCAGGCCCAGCCTGGCCGTCGGACCGTCCAGGGAGAACTGGAGCGTGCGCTTGGCCACCTCTCTGGTGGCGGCCGCGTCAGGATCTCCGCGGCCGGTCGGACGGATGCCGGGGTGCATGCCACTGGCCAGGTGATCGCTTTCACCTGGACGGAGGCCATGCCCGCGAAGCGGCTTGGTCAGGCCATCGGGGCGCTCCTGCCCCGGGATGTCATGATCGGGCCCCTGCGACGGGTGGCACTGGACTTCGACCCGCGACGCGCTGCGACGCGGAGGGAGTACCGCTACTCCGTCTGGACAGGACCGCGCAGCCCGCTGCGCGAGCGCTTCGCCTACGGACTCGACGAGCACCTCGATGTCGAGGCCATGCACGCCGCTGCCAGGCACCTGGTGGGGGAGCATGACTTCTCGGCATTCGGGCGTGTCACGGAGCGTTCCGTGCGGACCTTGTTCGAGGTCCGAGTGCGCAGACAGGGCCACCTGGTGACGATCGACGTGATCGGGGACGCCTTCCTGCGACAGATGGTGCGCAGCATCGTGGCCGCACTCATCCGCATCGGGATGGGACGAGCCACCGCGGAGGACCTGGTGAGCGAGCTTCGCTCTCCGGGACGAGCCTTCGCCGGAGCGGTCGTCCCACCGCACGGGCTCTGCCTGCGGCGGGTGGCGATCGGGCCGCCAAGACGAAACATGACAACGAGGAAGAACGACAAGGGCCATGAGCAGGACCTACACGCCGAAGGCTAGTGAGATCGAGCGTCGCTGGCTGGTCGTCGATGCCGACGGCCAGACCCTCGGCCGTCTCGCCACGCGCGGGTCGAGACTGCGGACGGGCAAGCACCAGCCCGGATACGCCACCCACCTCGATGTCGGCGACCACGTCATCGTCGTCAACGCGGCCAAGGTCAAGGTCACCGGTGACA
>JBFYUV010000057.1:0-10214 GCA_041299865.1 Chloroflexota bacterium | reverse complement strand
GATGACGGCGCGACGCACGCGGTGAGGGTCGTGCTTGGCCGGTCAGCCACGGCCACATAGCTGGCGCACCTCGACAACGAGGGTTACTTCCGCCAGACTCGCCCGAGCATGGCGTACTCCGTAGCCGAAGTCTGGCGGCTGGGTCGCGGGCGCCCGCCCGTCTGGCGGGCTGAGTGATGAGCCGGGCGTCTCTGCTCAGCATGGCCATCGTCGCGCTGTCCATCGCGCTCCTCTTGACCGGGCGGGCCACCCTCGAGACGGACCGGGTCTCCCTGGGCACCCGGCTCGTCGCCGAGGTCGATGCCCTGGCCGGCTCCGCACCGCCGCCCGAACTGTCCGCTCGGGTGACCGCAGCGGCCGAGTGCTACCCGCGCCTGGTGGCGCCGGACAAGGCCTGCCTCTACGTCTGGGCACATCCCACGCGTGCCGACTACCTTCGCCTGGTGGCCTCGCGGCTCCTGGGGAGTGCCACTTCGGCTGCCATCCTGTGGGGCGTCGGGGCCGCCCTCTTCTGGCTCGTGATGATGGCCCTGGTCTGGAAGGCCCTGCGCCAGGGCGACCCGCGTGCGATCCATCGGCGCCCGCAGCAGGCACCGCGCGTCAGGCCGCCATCGCACGCGAGCCCGCCGCGCCTGTAGCGCCCCGTCCCCTTGATGGCCGGGGACAGGGTGAGCGCTCCGGTCCGTTGGACCGCTGCCGGCGGCCCGAACGGCTCTGGCCCGTGGCCGATCGGGTGCCCATCATCATCGCCGCCCCCGGATGTGAGGTTGTGCCGCAACTGTCCATGGAGGTAGCCCGATGCACCTGCACCAGCCGATCCGGCACCTCACCGGGCCCATCGTCGCGGTCCTGATCGCCGCCGGCCTCGCCTGCCCGGCCCTGGCCCAGGACGCCTCACCGGCGGAACCGTCGGCCGGCACGGGATCCGCGTGGCCGCCCGGGCTCCCGGTCGGCACCACGGTGGAGGTCGTCGCGGGCGGCGACCCGCAGGCGGACCTCTGGGTCGTCAGCCCCTCGTCGGCCACGCCAACCCGGATCGCGCCAGCCATCGTCGGACGCTTCGATGGCACGACCGGGATACCGGTCGCCGGCTACATGCCGGACATCCCGGGCTGCGTCTTCGACGCCGTGGTCGGCCCAGCCGCCGACGGCTTCTGGGTGATCGACAAGGGGATCCAGCACCCTGGCCGCCCGGCCTCATCCATGGACCCGACCTTCACGCTGGATCCCGCATCGCCCGGCGCTGTGACGGGGTCGGGCACGGAGGCGCGCTGCCTGGCCTGGGTCGCCTTCGATGGGACCCCTCCGACGGTCACCCGCCTGCCCGAGCCGGTCGAGCGCGCCTTGAACGTGCCAGTGGCCACGGTCGTTGGCGACGAACTCTGGTACGTGGCCACGGTCTCAGGCATCGGGGTCGGCTCGGGGGTCAGACCGAAGCACGCCCTCTTCCGTCTGCTGCCTGGCGACGAGCCCCAGGAGGTGGCGCCCGACGTGATCTCGGTCCAGGCCTCCGGCGATCGCATCTGGGCACTGGAGGCATCGGGGGTCAGACCGTCCAGGCTGCTCGCCATCGACCCACAGAACGGGCGGAGCAAGCCGGTCCGTGCCGCGGGCTCACCGGCCTTCCTCTCGGGCGGCGAGGGCCACGTGGTCACGGACCGCTACGTGCCCATGAAGCGGGGCGGCACGCAGGTGGTGGCGGAGGTCTGGGACGCGCCATCTGGACGCAAGCGGGCCACCATCCGGCTGGACAGCCCGTACTACGGCCTGGGTCCGGTCCTGCTCTCGCCGGAGGTGATCTGGTCGATCACGGCCGGTGACGACGTCGCGCTCTTCGCCACGCCCATCGCCGCACGGTCCGCGCCACGCCAGCTGGTCGCGGACTGTCTACCCGATTCGGGCTGCTACTACCGATTGCTCCAGGCGGACGCCGACGGCCTGTGGGCCGTGCGTGAGCAATCGGGGTCGCCCCGCTCGGGCATGCTCGAGCACTGGTCGGCGAGCACCCTCACCCGGGACGCAGCGGTGCCGATCTTTCCCGATTCCTGGCCGCGGCCGTAGCGATGGGCGACCTTCGGTCGCGCTCGATGGGGATCCGCTGATCCGGCCACCACCGCAGAGCCGAGACCCAAGGACAGGCTACCGGGTCTCGGCGGAAGGGACGACGACGTGATGTGCAACGGCCTGAGGGCGACCGCCGTGGCCGTCCTGGTGATGAGCGTGATCCTGCTGGAGCTCCCGATCACGCTGGCTGGTGCGTCGCCCCAACCTGCCGCGACGCGCCCGAGCGTGGGCTGGACCCGGCAGTTCGGGAGCTGGATGGATGACTCGGCCGCCGACATCGCGGTGGATGGCCGGGGCAACAGCTACGTCGCGGGCACGTACTACCTGGGTGGGAAGGTCCTCCGTGACGCCTTCATCCGCTCGTACGACGCGAGCGGGTCGCTGCGCTGGGGTCGTCGCTACCACCCGGAGATCGAGACCCTCGGCAGGGCGGTGGCGGTCGATGGCCGCGGCAACGCCTACCTGGTCGGCAGCACCGAGGATGACGACTGGGTCAACAGCGGGGCCTTCATCCGTGCCTACGGTCAGGACGGAGAGCTGCGCTGGACGCGGCGCTTCGGCAGCGATCGTGACGACAGCCCCACGGACGTGGCCGTGGACGTTGACGGCAATGTCTACGTGGTGGGCTGGACCAGGGGCGCCCTTGGCCGCCAGGCACCCAGCGGGGGATACGACGCCTTCATCCGCTCCTACCTGCCCGACGGGCGGCTGCGCTGGACGCGGCAGTTCGGGACGAGCGCAGCGGACCAGGCCGAGGGTGTCGCGGTCGACGATGCCGGCCACGTCTATGTCGTCGGTCAGACCGGTGCTGCGCTGCCAGGGCAGTCGAACGCCGGGAAGAGGGACGCCTTCGTGCGCTCCTACACGTCGGCCGGCACGCTGGACTGGACGCTGCAATTCGGGACGTCGGGCGGGGACGAGGCGCTCGGGGTCGCGGTGGGCGGTGACGGTGCCTTCTGCGTGGCCGGCAACACCGCCGGCCTCCTGCCCGGAGAGGGTAGCCAGGGCCAGGGGGGCGCCTTCGTCCGCTGCTACGACGCGAGCGGACAGCTGCAGTGGACCCGGCAGGGCACCGGGAACGCCGCGTCCGTTGCCATCGGTGGTGTCCGCGGTGTCATCGTGGCCGGCGAGATCTGGGGCGCTTCGCGAGCCCCATCCCGTCGTGCGGTCGGTGCCGTGGTCGGCCGACTCAGCCCACAGCAGACCGTCGGGGAGTCCGACGTGTTCATGCGTGCCTACGATCCGGGCGGGGCGCTCCAGTGGGCGCGCCGCTTCGGTGGACCCGGGGTCGATTTCGCGACCGCCGTCGTCACCGGTCCCCATGGCGAGGTCCTTCTGGCAGGCGCGGTCCAGAGCGCGCTGCCCGGCCAGGAGTCGTACGGTGGCCTCGACGCCTTCGTCAGGATGTACGACTGAGCGACTGGAGGACAGCCGACGGTCCAGCTGAAGGGGAGGGCTCGATGAGCGGCAGCGTGTCGGCCGAGGGCACTGGCGATGGCTCGGGCGACGGGGTCGCCCTGGGCTCGGCCCGGATCAGTCGGCAGCGCGGCAGGCTCGCGTAGACCTCGCGCATGGAACGGTCCATCAGCCAGTGGTTCGAGGGCGCCTCGAAGAAGGGCAGGTTCATGTCGAAGTAGACGGCTGCCTCGACGCCCCGCACGTCGGAGAGTGTCGCCAGCCAGCCGTCGCGATCGGCCAGGTCGATGCGCCGCCCGAACTCGCCCACGAGGATGGGTCGGCGGCTGATCGTGCCGAGCCGGTCGATGATGGGGCCCCACTGCTCGGCCAGCGGGATCCACTCCTCCGTTCTCGAGTAGCCATCGAAGCCGGCGTGCTGGCACCACTCATCGCCCGGGTAGTAGGACTCGATGGTGTCCAGCCCGGGCCGTCCGCCGCGCAGCCCGGGGCAGAAGTGGAGCTCGACGTTGCGGGCCCCCGCCACGCGGCGGATGCGATCGCTGACATGGCGGAACGCTGCGACGTACTCTCGAGGCGGCCGGTCCGACCACGGGAACTTGCCGTTCATCTCCTGGTCCCAGCGCAGGATGAGTCGATGGCCATAGGCCGCCGCCGCGACCCCCCACGCCTCCAGCGCCTCATCGCGCTCACCGCGCAGGATGGCCTCGTACCCGTGCGTCTTCCAGCGCGCCTCGTCCGCTGAGTGCGCGAAGACGGCCGGCTCCACCCCGCGCTCCCGAAGCCCCTGCAGAAGCCAGTCGGCGGGGAAGATCCCGCCGCGGGGGGCAGGCAGCTCCAGGTCGAACGGCGACCACAGCGGCAGGATGGCCGGGTAGAAGCCGGTCACCTCCCGCCAGCGGTCCACGGCGGGCAGGACGAGCGTCTCGTCACCGTGCAGGGTGGCCTCGTAGAGCGCGGCGCCCAGGCACATGCTCGAGGCCCCGCCGTCACCGCCGGCCGCCAAGGCGCCGTGGCCGGGCACCAGCCGGCCGACCAGGGCCGTGCCCACGATGCCGGCCCCAGCCAGCAGCAATCGACGCCGGCTCATCCTCGTGCCCATGTCGAGCGGCATCGTCCCTGCTCC
The DNA here is from genome assembly GCA_041299865.1 of Chloroflexota bacterium. GTDB lineage: Bacteria > Chloroflexota > Limnocylindria > Limnocylindrales > CSP1-4 > JAFMJV01. The sequence goes on along the minus strand of JBFYUV010000057.1, from coordinate 5,608 downwards.
CGTGGTGGCTTGAGCCGCCCTATTGTCACCCCTGCGTGGACATGGCCCCGCCGCCGCCCAAGACACGTCCGCTGGCGCAGCCGATAATCGCGACCAGCGGTGCCGTGCCAGGGCCAGGACGGGGATCGGCCCGGGCGGTACGAGCGCTGACATGCGGAGGTCCGATGCCGACGTTCAGACTGGCGCGAACGACGATGGTGGCCCTGCTCGCGGCCGTCCTGGTGGTGGCCAGTTCGGGCGGTGCCACGCTCGCCGGCAAGGGTGACAAGGGCGGCAAAGATGACAAGGGCGACAGGGGCGAGAAAGAGACCATCACCGCCGCGCCGCCGGCCGCCCTCGAGTCGGTCGACGGCGGACGCTTCAAGATGGCGCAGACCAAGGTCGCCGAGCGTCTCACGCGCATCGCCGACGCTGCCGGCGACCAGGTCCTCGCGGATGGCTCGCCGGCCATGGAGGCGGAGGCCTGGTCGGACATCAGCTCGGTCCACCTGGCGCCCATCAAGGTGCCGGCGAAGCTCATCGCGCGCATGTTCGAGGACTTCCCGCGCGGGGCGCAGGGCGCCTTCTACGGTGCCGATGCCGACTGGTCGAGGTCCGACCGTGCCGTCTTCGTGGCCGTCGAGCTGGCCGACCGGCGCCCGTCCGGCCCCCTGGTCCAGCAGGTGGAGGTGGGCCTGGACGGCGATGCTGCGGGCCCCGTGCAGGTCGGCGCGGCGTCGGACACACGGGCAGGGCTGGAGCGCTTCTCGCTGAGCGGCACCTTCCGTGACGGGACCGAATCCTCGGGCACCACGGACGTCAGCGGCCGCCGTCCCGGCGAGCCCATCGAGTACTACAACGCCGAGTCGGGCGTCTTTGGCTTCTACGACGCCAAGACGCGCAGCTACCTCATGATCATGCCCCTCACGGGTGACGTCCAGTCGGTGTCCGTGGCCCTCCGAACGGTCACGCCCCAGGGCGAGGTCATCGACCAGCTGGAGCTGCCCGGCGGCGGACACCTCGTGCCGCTGGCCGATCCGGCCGGCGGCTGGGATCGGGGGCAGGGAGCGCCTCCGCTGGCCTGCCGGTCGCTGGAGACCTTCAGCGCGGCATCCGGCCAGCCGGGGCTGGTGGGCGTCGACACAACGCGCATCCGCTACGCCGCCGGGGCCGACGTCGCGCTCGACGAGACCGAGGCCGCCGCGCTCCTGGCTGGCCTGGATGCCATCGGCGACACGGTGCCGGTGACACTGCAGCCGGCCGGTGGCGACGGCGTGCCCCGCGAGCCGATCACGCTGGACGCGACGGTCGAGCGGGCCCCGGCGCTCCACGCCTTCACGTTGACGATGGACGTGCCGCCGGGCCAGTGGACGTTCGCCCCGGCCGATGGCGTCACGCTACTGACCCCGGCCGGTGAGGCGCTCGTGGACTCGCGCTCGCTGATCGGTCGCGGCGGGCTGGCCACGGGCGATGGGCTGGATGGGTTCGTGGCGGGTGACCCGGGCTGCGCACGGTTCGACCTGGGTGCCGATGCCTGCACCCTGGTGCCGGCGGACGCCATGGCCGGGCTCGTGGGACTCGACGGCAGCGAGATCGAGCAGAAGTCGGTGGTCCGCCCCGACGGCGCGCGATGGTGCGTGGGGACGGCCCCGGCCACGGGCGAGGTGCAGTACATCGCCCGCTTCGGGACCAGCTACCTGACCTCCGACGCGTTCGCGAGCGAGGTTGCGGCCAGTCCCTGCGAAGCCATTCCACAGGACCTCGGCGCGGAGGCCGCCACGCTCGACTGTGGTGCCGACGGCTTCGAGCGGCACCTCGTGCGGGTGCTCCCGGAGGCCGTCGCGGAGCGCGATCTTGACGGCGGGCTTCTCGTCTCGGTCGACATGCTCGTGGATCGCGATCAGCCTGCCGGAGAGCGCTACGACGCCGCTGCGGCCGCGGCGCTCTTCGGCGAGATGGTGGACGCGGTGGCTGCCTCGGCCGCGCCCGCCGTGACGGAGCCGGCCGATGGGCGCGGCGAGCCTGCCGGTTGAGAACTCCGCTTCAGGTGCGCATCAGGTAGGGAAAGAGCCGCATCTTGAGGTCGCTCGCCGGCACCGCGCCGACGATACGGTCGACCACGCGATCGCCCTTGATGACGATCATGGTGGGGATGCTGCTGGCCCCGAACTGCTGCGCCAGCATGGGGTTCTCGTCGACGTTGACCTTGACCACCTTGATGCGCCCGGCGTACTCGCGCGCCAGCACCTCGAGCATGGGGCCGACCACGCGGCAGGGACCACACCACGGCGCCCAGAGGTCCACGAGGACCGCCACGGAGGCCCGCGCCTCGAACGGGAAGGTGGCGTCCGTGGCGTCCACGACCCAGGCCAGCGGCTGGCTGCAGGAGCCGCAGTGGGGCGTACCGCGCTCGCTGGGCCGGATCTTGTTCTTCTTGCCGCAGTCGGCGCAGACGAGGACGGAAAGGGGGCCGGCGAAGGCGGCACCGCCGGACGTCGCGGCGCCCGGGGTGGTCGGATCCTGGTCAGTCATGGCAGCCCTGAGTTTGCCGCGACTGCCCGTTCCCTGCAGGGCGTCGCCGCTCGGTCGCCGCCCGATCAGTCGCCGCCGCGCAGCTGGTAGCGCGAGAGACGCCAGGTGGCCAGCGCCAGTGAGCCCAGGATGACGGCGCCCAGGACCACCACGGAGGTGACTCCGCCGATCGTCTGGCCCGCGTCGTCGGCCCCCTGCAGCATCTCGGCCAGGCCCAGGGTGGCCTGCCGCACGGAGAAGACCTGCGTGCCCTCGAAGAGCCCGGACAGGACGCCCTCCCAGAGCAGGACGTAGCCGAGGCCGATGGCCAGCGCCCGCGAGGTGAAGCTGGAGAGGGCCAGGAAGCCCAGCGCGTAGGCCGTCCCACCCACGGCTGCGGCGATGGCGTAGGCCACCGTGGAGCTCACGAGCGAGGCCTGCTGTGAAGCCGCCACCAGCCCGGTGAGCACGGTGGCCGGGACGATGAGGGCCGCCGTCAGGCCTGCCGCCACGACGCCCTTGGCAAGCACGATGCGGAAGCGCCGGATGGGCTTCGTAAGCAGGAAGATGATGGTGCCATCCTCCAGCTCGGTCCCCAGCGCCGCCGTCCCGAAGACGAGGGCGATGAGCGGCAGCACCGTGCGCACGATGAGCTGGTCGAAGATGCGCCGGCTGAAGACGTCGCCCCCGAAGACGCTGCCGACGATGGCCATCAGCACGGGGACCGCGGCCAGCAGCACCATCAGCCAGAAGCGCCGGCGGTCCACGAGGCTGCGCAGGGTCAGTGCCACGATGGGCATCGCGCGGATCATCGGCCCACCAGGTAGGCGAAGACCGACTCGAGCGAGTCGTCGGTCGGGGTCAGCTCCAGGAGACGGATGCCGGCCTCGCGGGCGACCTGGGGCATACGCAAGGTGAAGCGCCCGAAGTCGGACGTCCGCACCAGCAGGCCCTTGGGGTCGAGTGCCACGCCGAAGACGCTTTCCTCGGCCAGCAGCATCGAACCCAGGCGGCGGTCGTCGCTGGAGCGCACGAAGAACTCGTGGGGCCGGTCCGTCATCAGGCGCCGGATGGAGCGGAAGTCGCCCGAGGCGGCCAGCCGGCCGGCATAGATGACCAGCACCGAGGCGGCGATGCGCTCGACCTCCTCGAGGATGTGCGAGGAGAGCAGGACCGTGCGGCCCTCGTCGGCCATGCGTTGCAGCAGCTCGAACATGTGCAGGCGCTGGCGCGGATCCATGCCGTTGAAGGGCTCGTCGAGGATGAGGACAGGCGGATCATGGACCAGGGCGGCGGCCATCTTGATGCGCTGCCGCATGCCCTTGGAGTAGGTGCCGATGCGCCGGTCGGCCGCATCTGCGAGGTCCACCAGGCCGATGGCGCGCTGGGCCGCAGCGTCCGGATCAGCCAGCCCGTGCTCCCTGGCGTTGACGAGCGCGAACTCACGCCCCGTCAGGAACGGGTAGACCGCCTCCCGCTCCGGCACGAGGCCCACCTGGCGGTAGATGCCCGGGTTGCGCCACGTCTGCTGGCCACCGACACGCACCTCGCCGGCCGAGGGCGCCAGGAGCCCAGCGGCCATGTGCAGCAGCGTCGTCTTGCCAGCGCCGTTGGGGCCCAGCAGCCCGGTCACGCCGGGTCCCACCACGAAGCTGATGTCGTTGACGGCGACGACGTTGCCGTACCAGCGAGAGGCGTGCTCGACCTCGACGACGGCCGACCAACCCCGCGCCGGTGGGGGCAGGGGCGGGGGCGGGGGCAGGGGCTCGGCCAGCGGTGGGGCCACGGGCGGCGGCACGCTCATGCCTCGATGCGCTGGTAGCGGCGGGCCAGCACGGCCAGCGAGCCGATGATCCAGGCCCCCGCTGCGAGCGGGTAGGACCAGCCGGGCAATCCGGCCATGAGGACCGTGCGGTTGTCTGGCGAGACGTCGAAGAAGAAGGCGTTGACGCCGTCGAGGACGTCAGCCGGGCTGAGCAGCACGGCCACCTGCCCCAACAGGCCGGTCTCCAGCTCCACGAGCAGGGCAGACGCGATGTTGGGGATGAGGAAGATGCCGATGATGGTGACGGTGGCGTACGAGCGCCGCGGCGTCAGGGCCGCCGCGGCGGACGACACCGTGCCCACCACCGCCACCACCAGGAGCCCGACGATCAGCAGGGCCGGCAGCTCCGGCAGCTCCTCGGCGAGCCCGGCCACCGGGTCGGCCGCCACCAGGACGCGACCCACCAGCAGGAGCAACTGCGGCGCGAGCACCAGCACCAGCAGCGACACGAGCAGGCCGAGGGTCCTCGCCGCCGCGTAGTCGAGCCGGGAGGTCGCCCGTGAGAAGTAGAGCGGCAGGACGCCGGCGCGCTGGTCACGCCCAAAGAGCTCCGGAGCCTGCGATGCGCTGAAGAGGAAGACGAGGATGGCGATGAAGGGGAAGAGCGTCGAGTAGCGGATGGGCGAAACGGCCTCGATAGCCTCGCCGGCAGGGCCGATCTGGGCCACCAGGGCGATGATGCCGAGTGCCAGCAGCGACGGCAGGACCGCCAGCAGCACCAGCCCGACGGGCATGATCTTGGAGCGAGCGCTCCGACCCAGGCCGTAGGCGGTGCGCACGGAGTGCGTCAGCAGGGCTGCCACGGCTGCCCAGCGGCCAAGACGCGGGCCCTCGTACCCGCGGTAGCCGAGGTCGTAGATGGAGCCGCCGCTTCCGCTCGCCGTCATGCCGCTTGCTCGTGGGACGGTGAGAGACCCGCATCGCCCTCGGCGTCACGGAAGAGATCTTCCAGGCTGCCGCGCCGAGGCTCGAGGCGCACGAGGCCCAGGCCCAGGTCCACGGCCGCGTCGCGCACCGCGTCGAAGGTGGCGTCATCCCGGATCTGGACGAGGAGGTGATGGCCGTCCACGCGAACGCTCAGGCCACCTGCCGCCAGGCGCGTCGCCAGCTCCTGGGGCGACTCGTCTACCTCCACGAGGAGGATGCCTGTCTTCTGCGTGAAGGTCCCCAGGGCGGCCGCCTGCAGCAACCGGCCGGCGTCGATGGCCACCAGGAAGTCGCAGACCCGCTCGATCTCGCCGAGCAGGTGGCTGGCCATGACGATGGCGATGCCAAACTCCGTGCCGGTGCGGC